>NZ_JBHTAC010000030.1:0-82959 GCF_042663325.1 Catellatospora aurea | reverse complement strand
CATCATCAAGCTAGTCGACCTCAATCCAAGATCTATTACTCATGAAAGACCGAGGCTAGGCCTATGCAGTCGTCGATCGACCACCGGTCTCGCGGGCCGGGAGCAATACCCCCGGCCCGCGTAGTACTAAGGATTCTCCAGGGGATGCGGCTCACCCGTCAGAGCAGCTACAGCCCTCGCGACTTCGTGGATGTCAGCCTTCACGTAGGTCGCGGTGCTACCGCTCTTCTGCTCTGCCGCCTTATCGGTGTGTCTGGCGAATGCGCGAGCAACCGCAGTCCCGAAGTTCCTCTCTACCCACGTCAGGATCGTGTGGCGCAGCCAGTGGGTGCTGACGCCCTGAGCAGCCGCCCACGGCAGGACCTCCCGAACACGCACCCACAGCCCGTCATAGCGGCGATAGGTAATAGGCCGCCCGTTTCTGTACCGAAGAAGCTGGCCACCTTGCGGGGCACCTCGTTCTACGCCGTGATCCCACAGATGGGCCATGAGCGTAGGTGACACAGGCTGCCAGTCCTCGGTTCCTCCCTTTTCTCGCAGGCGAACAAGGCACTGCACCATGTCAAGATCCATAGGACGAACGGCGAGTGCGCCCGCTCTGCGAGCGCCGGTCTCAGTGTGGAAGCGGATCAGCAATGCGTCCAGCGCCGGATCGTCGCCCCCATTCGCGGCAACAGCTGTAATCTCTTGCAGCCTCGCGTCGGGAAGCGCACGTCGGTTGCTCGGCAGTCGACGCGGCTTCTTGATCTTTGCCGCCGGATTCTGCGATACGAGTATCAGATCGCAGTCGACTGCGCGCCGGTAGAGGCAGCGCATTGCACCGACGTAGTTTTCCAGTGCGCTGCGCCCGCCTCGGTCGCTTGACCGTACGGTTCGCTTCGCCTTGATCGCCTCTCCTAACTGCTCAAGTTCCAATGCCGTCGGGCTGTCGATCTTTCGGTCGCCCCACAGTTCCGCAACTTTGGCCCAGTAGGAGCCGTAGGTCTTCAGCGTTCCGGGGGTTACGGCTGCCGCGACCTCTGGGATGAATTCGGCGAAGGTCGGGACGGCCGGCCTCCCAGCAGCGCTGCTGGAGACGAGATCGGCTGGCGTAAGGCCGAGCTTGCCCAGCAACAGAAGCGCGGCTTCGATCTCCGGACGTGCCGATGAATCCGCTGACGTCATGACGCCTGACCCCCGAATGCCTCTCGGTGCACAGCCGCCACCATGGCGTCAACGCTGACCGGTGAGTGGATGACAAGACGGTGCTCGTCGACGACGAGCAGTACTCGGCTCCCCGCTGAGAAGCCGAACCAGCGTGTGATGCTAAGCGGCAGCCGCAGGTGGCCGCGTGCTGATACCGAAACGTTTCCCTGCTCAGACGCAGTGCCAACAACGAGGCCGCCGATCCGCCGCAGGCCGACTGTCGTTCCTGGCGTCCATTCGAGTTCCTCGAGCAGGGACCCCAAGGCCAGGCGCCCGCCTTTGTCGACCGCAGCGAGCAGACAACTGAATCCGGCCGCCCGCAGACGCCTTGGTGGCAGCTCCGGAGGAGTGAGCACGCGTGGCGTCTTGGGCCGGACACGATCTTGAGCACCGCCACGGCTACTACTGACAGTAACCGCCGGAATGATCGAATCAGGGCGAGTGGCCATCATGATCGCCTCACCCTGTGTAGCCCCGGAGTAACTTTCCAGAGCTGACCGTGTTCAAGTGCACTTGAACACGTGTACGCGAGAATGCGCACCGGTGCGTTTCTGTGGTGTCCGAGGGGGGACTTGAACCCCCACGCCCTATACGGGCACTAGCACCTCAAGCTAGCGCGTCTGCCATTCCGCCACCCGGACCGGTGGTGTCCGACTTCCCCCGGCCACCTTCGGAGGCACATCTCCGCTGGTGTCCGGCGTCAGCCGCACGAGCCACAACGATACACGCTCCCCGTTGATCACGCACATCGGGTTACCGGTGTCGGTAGTCTCCGGGCGTGAACGCCGCCGCATGGGTCGTCGCCGGCCCTCCAGGGGCAGGCAAGAGCACGGTGTCCCGACTGCTGCTGGCAGCCCTGGACCCGGTCCCGGCCCTGCTCGACAAGGACGTCCTCTACAGCGGCTTCGTCGCCGCCACCCTGGAGGCCGCTGGCCGCCCCCACGGCGAGCGGGAGGGGCCCTGGTACGACGAGCACATCAAGATCCACGAGTATGGCGGCATGACGGCCACGGCCCGCCTGATCCGCTCCCACGGCTGCCCCGTGCTCCTGGACGCCCCGTTCACCGGCCAGATCCATGATCCAGACCGGTGGGCGGCGTGGGTGGCCGAGCTCGGCGGCGACCCGGTGCGCCTGGTCTGGATCCGCACCGATACCACGACCCTGCACGCCCGTCTACACGCCCGAGGCCTGCCCCGCGACGCCCAGAAACTGGCCGGCTTCGACGCGTTCACCGAGCAGATCCGGGCCGGGATCGAACCCCCGGTCCCCCACCTGACCGTCGACAACCGCGCGGGCGCCAAACCGTTGGAGTCCCAGATCAAAGCGCTCCTGCACCAGTGATCCAATACGTGCCCGGACTGCCACACCGATGCATGTCGGCACCCCGATGAACACCACCAGGCACCTGCAAGCACGCCGCAGTGTGGGAGCCACGTGTCGGTCAGCGGAGCGGGGTGAACACCACCGTAAACGCGGCCGGGGCGGCGTGCAGTTCGTGCCCGGGTAGCACGGCGGGGCCGCAGGAGTTGCTGCCGATGCCGTGCTGGGCGAGGTCCACGTTCACCCACACGTGTGCACCAGGCACCAGATCGGTCAGGTGCCGGGCGGCGTCGAGCTGCTCGCTGGTCCACCGCCGGGCCGTGAACTGGAACGGTGACCGGCCGTCGATTCGCAGTCCGGCACCGGTGGCGTCGGTCACGTTCGCCCATCGCACGTCGAGCCGAGACCCGTTCTCCTGCGGGTAGACGTATGGGGTCTGCATGGCGTCAACGGTGCTGGTGAACCGGCCGACGCGGGTGGCGAGCCGGGTGTCGGCGTAGCCCTCGCCAGGTCCCCGCCCGAACCATTCAACCTGGTCGTAGCCGGCAGGCAGGCCGAGGCGGAGCCCGAGTCGGGGCAGCGGCACGGTCCAAACGCCGTCGGGGGTGATGTCGAGCTGCAGTCGCAGCACGTCGCCTGCTTCGCTCCACCGGTAGGTGACCAGCAGCCCGGCGTCGGTCGCGGCCGGGGCGACGCGGGTGCGCACGAGCAGAGCGTCGCGGTCTGCGATTACGTCGATCGTGCGCTCATGTACCCGGTGCAGGCCCGCGTGCCGCCACTGCGCCGCCAGGGCGTGGGTATCGTTGTCAGTCGGTGCGCGCCACAGGTCGATCCTCGGCGCGACCAGGCCGATCCCGCCAAGTTCCATGAGCCGCCCGCGCTCGTCGAACCGTGCCGCCCGTGGCGCGCCGAACCCGGCTTCGGCTTCGTCAAGCGCCGATCCTGCCGCTTCGACCCCGTTGACCACAGAGGCGTCCACGGCAGGCCACTGGCCCCAGGCGATCTCATGCCCCGCGCCGGCCCAGGCCGTGTCCGCGGCCAGTACGGCCCGCAGAGTCCACCACGACTCACCTGCGGCCGCCGATTCGGTCAATGCTCCCCCACCGGCACCCGGCACCTCGGCTACGGGCAGTGCGACAGTGGCGGACTCGCCCGCCGCGAGCTGCGGGCACGGCAGCTCACCGGCGGCGTGTTCGATGCCGCCGATCTCGTACGTCCAGCACAGGGTCAGGCCGGTGAGGTCGGCGAAGTCGTGCCGGTTGGCGACCGTGAAGGCACCGGGTCCGGCTTCGGTGATGCGGACCGGTTCGATGACCTTCTTGTATTCGAGCAGCCCCGGTGACGGCGTCCGGTCGGGGAAGACCAGGCCGTCGCAGATGAAGTTGCCGTCGTGGAGTTCTTCGCCGAAGTCGCCGCCGTAGGCGTGGAACTCGCGCCCGTCGGCGGTTCGCGACCGGATGCCGTGGTCGATCCACTCCCAGACGAACCCGCCGTGAAGCCGGTCGTAGCGTTCGAACAGCTGCTGGTATTCGTGCAGTCCGCCGGGGCCGTTGCCCATGGCGTGGGCGTACTCGCACTGCAGGAACGGCATGGCGCGGCGGCGGGCGTCGAGCTCGGGATCGTCGAGCGGCGGTTCCTCACCCCGGCCGATGAGTTCGACCTCGGCGTGGTCGGCGTACATGCGGCTGTACACGTCGGTGTGCCGGCATTCGCGGTCGCCTTCGTAGTGCAGGGGCCGGGTGTCGTCGAGGGCCCGGATCGCGGCGGCCATGTGTCCGAGGTTGTCGCCGACGCCTGCCTCGTTGCCCAGCGACCACATGACGATCGACGGGTGGTTGCGGTCGCGGGCGACCATGCGCACCGCCCGGTCGACGAGCGCGTCCCGCCAGGCCGGGTCGGCGGTGGGGTTGCGCCGCCAGTCGTTCTCCCCGAACCCGTGGGTCTCCAGGTCGCACTCGTCGATCACCCACATGCCCAGCTCGTCGCACAGGTCGAGAAAGCGCGGGTGCGGCGGGTAGTGGCTGGCGCGTACCGCGTTGATGTTGTGCTGTTTCATCAGCACGAGATCGGTGCGCATCAGCTCCTCGCTGACGACCCGGCCGTGGTCGGGGTCGAATTCGTGCCGGTTGACGCCCCGGAACAGCACCGCACGCCCGTTGACCTTGAACAGCCCGTCCTCGATCACGACGGTGCGGAACCCGACGGCCACCACGGCCCGCTCAGCACCGGTGGCGACCTCGACCCGGTACAGGTGCGGCGTCTCCGCGGTCCACGGCGTCACCGGCAGCTCGATCGCGAACCCGGCGGGCGCTGCCGACAGGCCGAGCTCAGGGCAGGTCAGCACGGCGCCTTCGACGGTGTCGACGCGCAGGGTGCCCAGGCCGGTGCGGTGGTCGTATCCGGCGTGCACGCGCACGTCGGTCAGCCCGCCGTCGGGCCGGGCGAGCAGGGTGACGTCGCGGAAGATGCCGGGCAGCCACCACATGTCCTGGTCTTCGACGTAGGTGCCGGCCGACCACTGGTGCACGCGCACGGCCAGGACGTTGCCGGTCGGGCGCAGCAGGTGCCCGACGGCGAACTCGCTGGGCAGCCGGCTGCCGAAGGTGACGCCGAGTTCGGTCCCGTTGAGCCAGATCCGCCCGCACGAGTCGATGCCCTCGAAGCGCAGCAGCGCGTCGCCGCCGGGCCAGCCGCCGGGCAGGTCGAAGGTGAGCCGGTGGTCGCCGGTCGGGTTCTCCGTGGGCACGTACGGCGGGTCGACGGGGATCGGGTAGCGCACGTTGGTGTAGATGGGGTTGCCCCAGCTGCCGTCGCGGCGCTGCAGGGGCCAGTGCGACGGCACGGCGATCTCGTCCCAGCCGCTGTCGGAGAAGGCCGGGTCGGCGAAGTCGGCGGGGGTGTCGGCGGTGGGCGTCAGCCGGAACCGCCAGGTGCCGTTGAGGCTCAGGCGGGCGGCGTCGGTGGCCGGGTTGGCGCGGGGCGGCAGCGCCCCGTACCCCGTCGAGAACGTCTCCAGGTATCGCACGCCGGACAGATTCCAACAGCATCCATCAGATGTCAACAAGAACTGCTGGCGCGAGACAGGTCCCGGGCAAGGTCGGGTCGGCACGGCAGCCAGGGCGCAGCGGCATCGGCGGACTTTGCGCCGATCTGACCGGAGGTCACTGCGTCTCGATTTCCCGGAGATATTCGGCCAGTCCGGGCGTGGCATCGACGATGTGGGGCTCGACGCTCGCGCGGATCAGGTCGGCTTCGGCGTCTCCGCGCTGCCCTTCGAGGATGGCGACGAAGAAGCCGGCCGGGAGGGCACCGTGGATCCGGCCGCGGCGAGCGGTCGCGGTCATCGCCTTGCAGACCCTGGCCATGGCGGCGTCGTGTGCCGCCTCGAGTGTGCCCAACGCCTCGGCCACCTCATCGGTACCGTCCACAGGCGTCAGGAACTCGTCGGTGAGGTGCCGGTACCACGGGCGCATCCCGTCGCTCGCGGCGTCCACGACACTCCACCGCCACTCCGGTGCCGCGAACCGTGTCGAGTACCCGCCGTGATGCCGCACCGCCGACTCGGCGTTGACGGCCAGGGCCGGCGGCAGGATCTGCGTGCCGTCGCCGTAGAACAGATGGAACGCCGCGGCGTACAGCCGCTCACCCGGAAACGCGGCGGCCAACTCCGCCAGGGCGCGGCATCCGCCGTCGTGCCACGCCGCCTCGAACCCGTCCCAGTCCACGGCCGCACGGTACCGCCGGCAGCGGACACCCACGAGTCCGGCACCGGCTCCCACGGGATCCGACGCCTACCCCCGAGCCACGCCCGCCCGTCGATCATCAACGCGATAGGTTGCCTCCCTCCACAGCCCCGGTGGCGGGCGTCTGAGTAAGCAGGAGGTGTGAATGGACACGCAGCAGACACAGGCATCCTTCGAGGAGTTCGTGGCGGGGCGCTCGGCGGCACTGGCCAAGATCGCATACCTGCTCACCGGGCACCGCGAAGACGCCGAGGACCTGCTGCAGGCCGCGCTGTGCCGGGCCGCCGTCCGCTGGGCGAGGATCGACGACCCCGAGGCGTACGTGCGCCGCATCCTGTTCACCCAGTCCGTGTCCTGGTGGCGCACCCTCAAACGCCGCCCACCCGAGACCCTCACCGGCGAGCTGCCCACCCTCGCCGCCGCACCCACCGACCAGGACCTGCGCCTGGTCCTCGACGCCGCCCTGCGCCGCCTCACCCCGAAACAGCGCGCCGTGCTGGTCCTGCGCTTCTACGAGGACCTCAGCGAATCACAGACCGCCGAGCAGCTCTCCTGCGCCGTCGGCACCGTCAAGAGCCAGACCCGCCACGCCCTGGCGCGGCTGCGAGAACTCAACCCGCACCTGGCCACCCTGGTCGGGGACCAGCCCAGATCGGTGGTGACCCGGTGACGACCGAACTGGGCCGCATCATGCACGACGTCGCCGACAACGCCGCCATACGCGTACCGTCCGGCCTGTACGCCCGCGCCCGCCGCGCCCGGCGACGCCGCCTGGCCGCCCTCGCCGCCGTCACGACCCTGCTCATCGCCGGCAGCATCGCCCTTCCCGCCTGGCAGCCTAGCCCACCGGAGCCGGCCGAACCGGGAATCGACCGGCTCCCCACCGTCCTGGTGCCGGCACCGGCGGGCACGGCCGCGCTCGACGACGCGCCACTGCCCCGCGCGCTGGCCGTGTACGCGACCGCCGACCAGTTCCTGCCCGGCGAGAACTCCCCCCTGACCGTCGTCGGCAGCGACGACCGCTACCGCGGGTACGACCGGCCCGAGTGGACCTTCGCGGCCGAGTCGACGAACACGATCCTGCTCTCCCCCGACGGCCGGTATGTGCTCATGGCCCGGTGGGACTCCACCGGCAGCCACCGCAGCCGGCTGCTGGACGTGGCCACCGGCGAAGTGGCCACCCTCGACGCCGGCGCACCGCTGACCTGGTCACCCGACGGCGCTCTGGCGGCACTCGCCCACTACGACGGCGACGCGTCCGGCGACGACCCCGTCGGCGGCCACATCACCGTCGTGTCCATGCCCGACGGGCGAAAGCTGTGGCAGGTCCCGCTCACCCCGCTGCCGGGCCTGTACCGCGAACTGCGCGCCGCACTGTCACCCGACGGGTCGATGCTCGCCGTCCAGCAACGAGACCAGGTCACCGCGTACCCCCGCGACAGGACCGTCGCCTGGCGCGAGCAGCTCGCCGGGCAGCTCGCGGGCCGGGCCGCGTGGACCCCGGACGGGCGGCGGCTGCTGCTGTCGGACGCACAGGGTCGGCTGCTGCCGTTGGACGCGTCCTCGGGCGCGGCCATGCCCGCGCTGCCCGGCGTGGACGGGGCGCTGCGGGTCGGCCGCGAGAAGACACCGCTGATCGAGGTCGTCGGCTGGCGCGGCGAGACGGCCCTGGCCATCGTCAGCAATCAGCGGCTGTACGAACTGGGCGACCAGCCCCGCGTACTGCTGACCGCGCCCGACACCGTCTACGAACTCGACGTCGCCACCGTGCGCATCAGCGCCGAGCCGCGTGTGCCGGGGGCGGCCGATCCCGGCCCGCGGCCGCCTCTGCGGCTGCCAGGGTGGGCGTTGACGCTGTTGGCGGTGGCTCTGATAGTCCTTCTCTCACGGCGGGGACCCCGGCGTGCCGTCCGCGACTGGCTGCGCGGGACCTGACCGCCCGGCCGAATCGGGAGCGCCGTTTCAGGGCTGCGGTGACGGGGCACCCCAGCAGGTGATGTAAAGAATATTTGACTCGACGCGACGCCCCGGCGTACCTTCGATATGTCAAAGATTTTAGACACGCGGGCTCGACGGTCCGCTCATCACCGTGCCCGAGCAGCCATGACCCGCGCCCACCCATCCCTGGAGGTGCCCCATGACAGACGTGAAACGCACCGCCCGCATCACCGGCCTGGCCTACCTAGGTCTCGCCGTCGCCGGCTTCATCGGCTTCCTGCTCATCCGCGAGCAGCTCTACGTACCCGACGACGCCGCCCGCACCGCCGCGAACCTCATCGCCCATCAAGGCCTCGCCCGCCTCGGCATCGTCGCCGACATCGCCATGGTCCTCACCCAGGCCGCCACCGCCGTCTGGTTCTGGCGACTCTTCCGCCCCACCTCACCCGTCGCCGCCGGGTCCATCGCCGCGTTCGGCCTCGTCAACTCCGTGATCGTCCTCATCTCCGCGATGTGCACGACCACCGCACTCGACACCGCCCTGCGTGCGGACCCGGCATCGGCCGCCCAGGCCCTGCTGCTCTACGACCTCAGCGGTGCCGCGTTCACCCTCGGCGGCCTGTTCTTCGGCCTGTGGCTCATGCCGATGGGATGGCTGGCCATCCGTTCCGGCTACATGCCCCGCCCGCTGGGCTGGATCCTCATCACCGGCGGCGTCGGCTACATCCTCAGCGTCCTGGCCGCCGTGCTCGTCCCCGACCTGCCCGTCGCGGTCACCGTGCTCGTCGTGCCCGCGACCGTCGGCGAGCTCTGGATGGTCGGCTACCTGCTGGTCAAAGGCGTGTCGAACCGGGCCGCCGCGGTGACCCCGCAGGTCGCGACCGCCTGACGCGCCGGCGGGAGAAACGCAGCGGCGCCGCGCTGGGTCGCGGCGCCGCTGCCTCGGTGAAGCTCAGTGGCGCAGCCGGTCGGCCATCAGGCGGCGCACCGCGGCGGCGTCGTCGTCGCCCGCGTCGAAGCGCAGCGGTGTGGTCTCGGCGTAGACCTCGCTCGTCTCGTACGCCCGGTCCTCCAGCTGCACCGCCTCCCAGTCGGCGGCGAGCCGCTCGGCGACGGTGAGGCTGCGCCTGCCGGACAGGAACAGGGTCTCGCCGTCGGAGTTGGCCTGCGCTGCGGCGACCAGGCCGATGCCGGGCACGTACGAGCGGCGTACCGGCGGGGCGAGCAGCGGGCTGAACTCCTCGACGACCAGGACGTCGTCGTAGCAGATGGCGGGGGCACAGACCTCGTCGGCGGAGGTCCGGATGACCAGCCCGCATTGCAGCAGCCCGACCGCGGGCGCCTCGGCGCGCAGGTACGGCGGCTCGTCGCGGTCCGGGTCGCCGGGCACGACGATCCCCGCCCGTGCGCCTGCGACACCGGCGATCCAGGTCTCGGGCGCGCCGGCGGGCAGCTCGTTGTCCACCAGCTCCGGGTACTCCCCCAGCTGCCAGATGTTGCCGTGGTCGTCCTGGGCCTGGAAGACGAGCGCGGATTCGACGGCGACCCCGTCGCGCCATTCGTGCTGCCAGAGCACCCGGGTCCAGACGCCGTCGATGTTCTTGACGAGGTCGGTGGCGGTGAGCACGATCACGTGCGGGAGCAGCGCGCCGCCGTCGTTGGCGACGGCCTGCAGGGTGATCTCGGTGCCGGCCGGCAGCGGCTGGTGGGGGTTGTCGAGGTCGGCGGGGTCGCCGAAGTTCCGTGGCCGGAAGCGGGTCAGCGGCGGGCAGGGCCCGGGGTCGGCGGTCGCGGCCGGTGGCAGGACCGTGGCGGCGGGGCCGGTCGACGGGTCGGGGGTGGCCTGCGCGGCGGCGGGGGTGGCGATCAATGTGGCGGCGAGGACCACGGCCGGCAGCGCCCTGCGCCGCGTCCGCCGTGGACGAAGGTCGTCGGCGTGCATGATCCCGCCCTCCACAAAGGCTATTGGGTGCTTTTGCCCCATGTTTGGAGGGTAGGACCGTTCAGGCGGTATCGCCTACCGAGGTCACCCGTCAGCGAATGGGTTTGACCCTGACGTGGCGGGAGGCGGCACCGTCGAGGCATCTCGGTTCACCAACGACAGGAGAATGCCATGACCACGCAGCCCGCCACCCGGCCCGCACCGAACGTCGACCGCGACATCTACCCGATGCCCGCATTCGTGAAGTTCGAAGCCGCCGACCTGCCCGCCACGACCAGGTGGTACGAAGCCGCCGGGTTCGTGGTCCTCGCGGCCATGCCCGGCCCCGGCGGGTCGACGACGCTGGTCCACCTGCGACGGCAGCGATACCAGGACATCCTGCTCGTGCCGGCCCGGGGAGTACCGGCCGCCACCGGACGGGTCACGATGGCGGCCGGCGGCGACGACCTGCGGCTGCGTGCCGCGGAGCTGGCCGCGGCAGGCGGCGGCACCGCCGAAGGACCGGCCCCCACGCCGTGGCGCAGCGACGACCTGACCCTGACCGACCCCGACGGCAACGTCGTCGTGCTCACCGAACCCCGGCGGGCCGACATCGACGCCGACGCCGAGTGGTCGGCGATGGTCCGCGGCAGCGTCGGCCGCGAGGTCGTCTGACGAAACCGCGACCCGCGGTGCCCGCCGCCAGCGGGTACCGCGGCACCCCCGGCAACGGGCCTATGGGCCGGCCGGCGAAGCCGGCTTCGTGCAGTCACCACCGCTGGATTCGTTTCCGCTGCCGGTCTGAGGATCGGCAACGTACAGCCCCTGTAACCACCGGAACCTCGAACACCACTCTTCCGGCACGCCCGCGGACCGATCGTGGTCCAGAAAAGTACGCTCCGGTTCCCCCCGGACTCGGCACCGCGGGCGTCCACCTGACCATGGAGTGGCGAGATGCGCGATGACTGGACGCTGCCCGAACCGGGCACACCAGACGACCGGGCGGTCCGGTTCGAAGAATTCGTCCGGGCCCGGACGGCGTCGCTGTGGCACGCGGCGTACCTGCTGACCGGCGACCGGCACCACGCCGAGGACCTGCTGCAGACGGCACTGGAACGCACCGCGGTGCGCTGGGACCGGCTGGACCGGCCCGAGGCCTACGTGCGCAAGGTCCTCTACACCCAGGCGGTGTCCTGGTGGCGCAGGCGGCAGCGGCGGATCCCGGAGGTGCTCGTCGACGCGACCCCCGAGCCGTCCGCGACCTCCGGCGAACCGGAGGTCCGGATCGTGCTGGCGCAGGCCCTGCGCCGGCTCACCGCCAAACAGCGCGCGGTCCTGGTGCTGCGCTACTACGAGGACTGCACCGAGGAGGAGACCGCCCGCCTGCTCGGCGTCACGCCCGGCACGGTCAAAAGCCAGACCCGGCACGCCCTGGGACGGATGCGCCGGCTCGCACCCGAGCTCGCCGGCCTGCTCAGCGACCCGGACGGCGTGAGCGCGACCGGCCACGACGAGAAGGTGGTGACCCGATGAGCCTGCGTGAACAGCTGCGCGCCATCGCCGAGACGGAGCCGCCGCCGGCACTGCCGGAGGGCTTTTTCGTCCGCTCACGCCGCAGTGCACGCCGCCGCCGCTTGGCTGGGACGGGGCTGCTCGCGGTCACGGTCGCCGGCATCGGCCTGGAGATCGTGCATGGCAGCGGTCCAGCCTCGGTCGAGGCCGCTGCCCCGCCCGCGCTGCCGGGGCTGGTCGGCGCGGGCCTGGGCGGCCCGCTGGGCTGGGCGCTGCTGGCGGTGCTGCTGGTGCTGCTGGCCGTGCTGTGGCGGGACCTGCCACGCCGGTCGCTGGTGCGCCGCCTGGTCACGGCCGCAGTGGTCGGAACGCTGCTGATACTGGCCGCGCCGCCCGGCACCGCGCTGTGGGGCGAGCCGCGGGGCAGGGTCGGCCTGCCCGACCGGCTGGCCGCGCCGGACCAGTGGTGGTCGGCGGCGGAACTGCGGCAGTCGCCGCCGGGTCCGGTCGCGCTGGTGTACAGCGGCCGGGCCACGCACGGCAACCTGGAGGAGGGCCGGGTGGTCATGCTGGCCGCCGACGGCGACCGCTACCGCGTGCTCGACGTGTTCAGCGACCCGCTGGAACAGCTGGTGCACGAGGAGCTGGCCAGCACGTGGCCGGTCCTGTCGCCGGACGGCCGGCTGCTGTCGGCGAGCGGCTACGGCGTGTTCGACCTCGTCACCGGAGAACCGGTCGCCGGGCCCGTCGCCCGTGCGTGGTCCGCCGACGGCCGGCGCGTCGCCCGTGCGGCGACCGATCCGGCCGACGGTTCGCAGATCGGCTGGCAGGTGGTCGATCGGGCGACGGGGCAGGTATTGCGCACCATCCCGTATGCGGAACCAGGTGGCGGCGCCACGGCGGCCCTGTCACCGGACGGGTCGCGTTTCGCCGTCGAGCACCGCGATGGCGTCGAGGTCTATCCCGTGGCGGGCGGCATGCCGGTCGCCTGGCCCCGTGACGGCTGGCGGCTGGGCGACAGCACGGCGTGGAGCCCCGACGGTCGGCTGCTGGCGATGGTGCGCCGCACCGCCTGTGTCGGCTGCGGCCAGCCGACGAGCCCGACCGAGATCCGGGTCGTCGACGTGGAGACCGGGGCCACGGTCACCGGTGGGGCGTTCGCGCCGCTGCCCGCCGACGTCGCCGTCCGGGTGCAGGGCTGGCGTGCGCCGGACCAGCTCGTGGTGCAGGTCGACAGGGGCGTCGAGGTGTTCACGCTGGGCCGGGCGACGCCGTCGCGGCTGCTCAGCCTGCCCGCCGGTGTGTCGGCGATCGAGATCGCCACGGACCGGCTGGCGGACCCGTTGCGCCCGGCGGAACCGGCGACCTACGGGCCGCCGAACCTGTTCCTGTGGCTGACGCTCGGTGCCTGCGGGGGGCCGTTGCTGCTGGCAGCCGCCGGGACGTGGTCGCTGCGGCGCCGGATCCGCCGGAGGGAGCAAGCCGCCCAGTAGACAGCGCCCACGACAGCGTCGGCGGCAGATCGGCCGCCGACGCTGTCGTCGCGCCCCGACCTGCCCTGCGTCGACTGCCGTGCACACCGGACTCACCCGGCAGCGGCCGCCGGCGCGGGCAGGCCTAGGCCACGACCACGGCCAGGATCAGGAAGACGAACGGCAGGACACCGAGCGCCCAGCACACGGCCGCGGTGCCGAGCACCGTGCGGTAGAACCGGCGCGGCCGGGCCGGCTGCAGAACCCGGCCTTCCGCCTCGAGCGCAGCTGCGGCGGCGCTCTCCTCGGGCAGCGGCGGGAACAGCCAGCCGGCCCAGCCGACGACGGCGAGCGCGGGCAGTACCGCGATCAGCCACGCCAGGTAGCTGCCCTTGGGGCCGCCGCCGCGTCCGCTGCTGACGTGCGCGGGGACCTCCGGGCCGACATACCAGGCCAGCAGCCCGACCAGCACGGTGTACGCCAGCACCAGGGCGGCGTTGACCCAGCCCAGCCGCACCGATCGTCCCGCCTTGCGCGCCCAGAACGGGTGCAGCGCCGCGCTGGCGAGCGTGGCGACCGCGAGCACGGTCAGCAGCACGTATCCGGTGCTCTGCAGGCGCTGGTAGGCGTCGCGCAGCAGCGGGACCTCGTCGGCCAATGCGCTGAGCCAGATCGTCGCGCCGATGGTGATCACGATGACGGCGAGGCTCAGCACCGCGCGCTGATCACCGGTCCGAGGGGATGGGGTGGCGGTCACGGCCGGGATCGTACACATCAAGGTCACGTGGCCGCCGGGGCAGACGGCCTTGACGGCCTGACCCATAAATCTCGGCACGGCTACAGATCCTGAGCACCTGCGCCACGGCGTCCGCCCAGTAGCTGCGGCACGGGTGTTCACGGCTCAGCACCGTGACCTGGCCGCCGCTGTGTGATCTACGCTGCGCCGGTGAGCATCAACGGCAACTGGCTGCGGGTGACGCCCACCGAACTGGCGCGCGCCAAGGACGACCTCGACTGGGCCTATGCCCACGCCCAGGACCTGTCCGAGGACGCAGACCGGGCGCACAGCACCGGCAAAGCGTGGCACTCCCTGGACTACCTGCTGTTCCGGCGCGGCCTCAGGATTCCGATCGTGTCCGGGGCCGAGCAGTTCATCGACGAATCGGTCGGTGAGGTCGTCAACGAGCACGGCTTTCTCGCCTGGGAGGTCGACTGGGGTTACGGGCCGCCGCGTTACCTCACGCCCGAGCAGGTCGCCGCCGCGGCCGCCGAACTCGCCGACATCACCGAGGACGACCTGATCCGCGACGTCGACCAGGCAGAACTGGTGGAGGCCGAGATCTACCCCGACATCTGGGACCGGCCCGGCGAGCTGACCTGGACGGCCCACTGCCTGCCCGAGGTCAAGCAGTTCTTCGCGCTGGCGGCCAAGGATGGCGACGCGATCATCTGCTGGCTCGATTAGCTCTGTCGTAGCCGTCGGACAGCATCCGGAGTCGGCCTCGGCACGGCCCTGCGGCGGTGATCCGGTTCCCGACGAGCGGTTACGCTGCGTCGGGCGCCGAGCGGCCGAGCACCCCCGAGGGATCGCGGTAGGCCCGCGCCAGCAACGTGACCCAGTCGTAGATGGCGGTCTCGTTCGGGGCGAGCGGCCCCGGCTGGTAGTGCGGCGAGGCCAGGCCGCGCTGCACCGACTCGCAGGCCGCCCAGTCCTGCCGGTTCGTGACGTCCCAGAAGTCGACCGCGTACGACGGGTCGGTGACGGTGTCGTCGAACAGCCACAGGCACTCGACCTCGGTGCGGTCCGGGGCGAGCGGGGTCATCCGGTGCGCCATGACGTAGTCGGGGTGCAGCGACAGCAGCACGTTCGGGAACAGGCCCAGGTAGCGCACGGTGCGCCGGTCGACGCCGTCGAGCATCACCCCCTGCGAGCGCCCGTCGAGGGACATCGTCTCGGCGTGTTCGCGCAGTTCCATGGACCCGCCGAGCCAGTGGCCGGGCTCGTGCCAGTTGTCGCCGGAGTTCGGCGGGGTGACCGCGCACAGCTCCGGGTGGATCAGCGGGCAGTGGTAGCACTCGTGGTAGTTCTCGGCGATGACCTTCCAGTTCGCGGCGACCTCGTAGCGGTGCACGGCCTTGACGGTCAGCTTCCCCGGCGCGTACGGCGCGACCAGCGCGTCGAGGGTGCCCAGGTGCTGGTCGAACGGCATCGCGGTGCCGGTGGCGTTGACGAACACCCAGCCGTGCCAGTCGACGGCGGGCAGCTCGACCAGGCCGAACTGTCTGGCGGGGAAGTCGTCGCCCATGCGCGGCGCGGTCTTGAGCGCGCCGTCGAGGTCGTAGGACCAGCCGTGGTACGGGCACACGATCGCCCGGCGCTCGCAGGTGCCGCCGTCGGGCAGCAGTTCGTGGCCGCGGTGGCGGCACACGTTCGCGAACGCCCGTACCCCCGGGTCGGTGACGGTGAGCACGACCGCGACGTCGCCGACGGTCACGGCGTGCTGGTTGCCGCCCGCGGCCAGCTGCGCCCGCCGCCCCAGGCACGTCCACGACCCGGCGAACAGGTGCCGCCGCTCCCACGCCAGGACCGCCGGGTCGGTGTAGGCCTGCACCGGCAGCATCCGGGAGGTCCCGAACGGCCGCAGCGCCGCGTCGAGGCCGTCGGCGGGCAGCGGCGCGGCGGTCATCGCCGGCCCCGGCGGCCGGTGTCGCGCATGACCTGCCGGACCACGTTGCGGCCCGGGATACCGGTGACTCCGCCACCCCCGTGAGTAGCGGAACCGGCCTGGTAGAGGCCCTTGATCGGGGTACGCAGATCCGCGTAGCCGGCCGCCGGGCGGCAGTGGAACATCTGCCCCGGGGTCAGCTCGCCGTGGAAGATGTTGCCGCCGACCAGGCCGTACTCGTGCTCCATCTCGTGCGGGCCGATGATCTGGCGGCCGATGACCGAGTCGGTGAACCCGGGCGCGACGGCCTCCATCCGCGCGACGAGGCGGTCGGCGTAGGCGTCCAGTTCGGCGGTGTGCGGCTGCGCGGCCCAGGTGTGCGGCACCCACTGGGTGAACATGCTGACCACGTGCTTGCGCCGGGTGACATCGCTCGTGTCAGAGCCTGGGGCCAGGCTCGGGTCGAACACCGACGGGATGCACACGTCGGCGAACGGCAGCGTCGCCGCCCGGCCGGCGGCGGCTTCCTGGAACGCGGTCTCGACGTCGTCGAGGGACTCCGACAGCACGATCGTGCCGCCGTACACCGCCGGGTCGAACTCGGGGTGGCCGGCGAACGTCGGCAGCCGGTCCACCGCGAAGTTGACCTTCACGGTGCCGGAGCGCGTCTGCCACGACTCGATGTCGGCGACGAAGTCGCCGGGCAGGTCGGCGCGGTCCATCAGCCGCAGGAACGAGATCTTCGGATGCGCGGTCGTGATCACCGTCGGGGCGGTGAGCTGCTCGCCAGACTCCAGGGTCACGCCGGTGACCCGGCCTCCGGTGGTGTCGATGCGGGCCACGGCGGTCTCGGTGCGGATCTCCGCGCCGAACGAGCGGGCGGAGGCGGCCATCGCGGCGGTGACCCCGCCCATGCCGCCGCGCGGGAAGCCCCACGCCGCGGACTGGCCGCCGGTCTGGTCCAGGTGGTGGTGCAGGGTCACGAACGCGGTTCCGGCGCTGCGCGGGCCGCCCCAGGTGCCGATGACGCCCGACACCGACAGCAGGCCGCGCATGGCGTCGGATTCGAACCGGTCCTCGACCAGGTCGGCGACGCTGGCGGTGAACAGCCGGGTCAGGTCGAACGCGGCCCGGACGTCGATGTCGCGCAGCGTCTTGAGTAGCGCCGCCTGGCCGAGCAGGTCGCCGGGGCGCTTGCTGCCGAGCTTCGGCGGGATCGCGTCCAGCAGCGGGCCGACCTTCGCGCCGAGGCCGCCGAGCCAGGACTCCCAGCGCTCGTAGGCGTCGGCGTCGGCTTTGGAGAACTTGGAGATCTCCTCGTGGCGGTGCTGCGGGTCGGAGGCCAGGTGCAGGTGGCGGCCGTCGCGGCGGGGCGCGAAGTAGGGGCCCTGCTCGTACACGTGGTAGCCGTGCTCGGCCAGGCGCAGGTCGGCCACCATGTCCGGCGGGAGCAGGCTGACCACGTACGACAGGGAGGTGACCAGGAAGTCGGGGCCGAACGGGCGCTCGGACACCGCGGCTCCGCCGACGGTGTGGCGGCGTTCCAGCACGACCACCCGCCGCCCGGCGCGTGCGAGGTACGCCGCGGCGACCAGTCCGTTGTGCCCGCCACCGATGATGATCACGTCATGCGTCACGCAGAGAGTTTGACTGACTGACCACTCAGTTGGGAAGACCCTTGTTCACCACGCATTATTCATTACTGTCGGTATACACACTCGGCGACCAGGTCATCTCGGCAACCGGTCCGCCCCACTGGCCCGCCCCAGCAAGCCCAGCAGGCTGGGAAACCGGGCGGGCCAAGGGGCGCGACCGTCAGCGGGTCGCCGAAACCACGAGCATCTCGCAGGGCCCGACGAAGCCTTCCGGGCCCTCGAACGCCGCCAACTCGGCAGTGATCTCCGCCCAGGCCTCGTCCCGCTCCGCCGGCGACAGCCCGGCCAGCATCTGATGCAGGGCCCCGAACGACTCCCGCTCGAACCGGACGCAGTCGGCCGCGGACGGCAGCCGCACCGGCGAGTCGACCGCCTCGACGGTGATGTCATGGAACCCGGCACGGGCGAACGCGTCCTGCGCCGCCCCCGGCGCGCCGAGACTGAACGGTCCCGGCTGGCCCGGCAGCGGCGGCGGCAGCGCCGCCCGACGCCGGATGATCCCGACGGGCACCGAGAAGAAGCCGTTGCGGTCCGCGCCGGCGTAGACGACCGCGGCGACCCTGCCCCCCGGCCGCAGCGCGTTACGCATCCCCGCCAGCGCCGCCTGCTGATCCGGGAAGTAGATCAGCCCGACCCGGGAGATGACCGCGTCGAACGACGCCTCGGGCACGTCCAGGCGCTCCCCGTCCAGTTCGAGGACCGCCACGTTGGACAGCCCCGCCTCACGCGCGGAGCGCTCCGCGTACGCCAGGATCGCCGGCGAGATGTCGGTGGCCAGCACGTGCCCGCCCGGCCCGGCACGGTGCGCGGCGGCCAGCGTCTGCCCGCCCGCCCCGGCGGCCACGTCGAGAACCCGGCTGCCGGCGGTGATCCCCGCCGCGTCGAGCATCTGTCGCGTGGCCGCACCGAGCCAGTCCTCGATGAGCGGCCCCCACCGGTGCCAGGCCTCAGCGGCGTCCTGCCACTGCTGCCGGGTGGTGGACTTGTACACCTGCGGGTCGAACGTGGTCGTCACGGCTACCGCCCTCCGGAAATCTTCTGCCGGTCTGTTCCTGTCACCCGGTACGCGCCAGAACGGCACCCGCGACCGCCAGAAATCGCCTGGCACTTTGCCGACCGGACGCCGAAGCTGCGCGACAATGCCCGGGTGTCCACCTTCGTCGGCCGCCAAGACGCCCTGTCCCGCCTCGCGGCCGCGCTGGCCGCGACCGGTGGCTCCGGCTGGCGGCGGCCCGTGCTGGTACTCGTCAGCGGCGAGGCCGGGATCGGCAAGACCGCGCTGCTGGCCAGGTTCACCGCCGACGCTGCCACCGCAGGTTTCCGCACGGCGTGGGGCACCTGCTGGAACGGCGAGCAGGCACCCGCGTACTGGCCGTGGACCCAGGTGCTGCGCTGCCTCGACAACCCCGGTCCGCAGGCAGGACCGGCGGCCGCGGCGGGCCTGCTCGACGCGGAACCTGCGGGCGGCGACGCCGCCGGCGGCCGGCTGCGCGTGTTCGACGCAGTCGCCCGCACACTGGCGGCAGCCGTCCGGCAGGGACCCGTGGTGGTCGTCCTCGACGACCTCCAGTGGACCGACGACGCCAGCCTGGAACTGCTGCGCTTCCTCACCGGCATGACCTATCCGGGCGCGCTGCTGCTGCTGGCCGCCTACCGCCCGGACGAACTCGCCGCCCCCGCCGCCGCCACGATGGCCGCCGTGGCGCTGACCGCCGAACGGCTGCCGCTGCGCGGCCTGTCCCCTCAGGAGATCACCGAGCTGGTCCAGGCCCTCGCCGGGGCTGACGCGGCCGACCGGTGGGCCCCGGTCGTACACGAACGCAGCGGCGGACACCCGTTCTTCGCAGCCGAACTCAGCCGGCTGCTGTCCGACGGCCCCGCGGTCGGCACCGTACCCGCCGCGGTACGGGAGGTCATCGCGCGACGCACCTCCCGGCTGTCGACCGACTGCGCCCGCCTGGTCGAGGCCGCCACGGTCGGCACCGGCGCGCTGCTGCCCGACGTGCTCGCCGAGGTCACCGAACAGCCGCCCGCCCGCATCACGGAACTGACCGAACAGGCCACCGCCGCCGGCATCCTGACTGCCGACGGCGACGGGACCCGCTTCACCCACGACCTCTACCGCGAATCGATCTACTCGGCGATGTCCACCGCGCAGCGCCTGCACCTGCACGCCCGGTTCGCGGCAGCGTTACAGCGCCGGCACGAGCGCGGCGGGACCGTGTTCGCGGCCGAGATCGCCCACCACTGCACCGCCGCCCTGCCGCACACCATCACCCCGGCACTGCTGTGGGCCCGCCGCGCCGCGCAGGCCGACGCGCAGCGGTACGCGTTCACCGACGCCGCAGCCCACCTCGGCCGTGTCCGCGCCGCCGCCCTGGGCAGCGGCGCCACCCTCAGCGAAACCGAACATGTCGAACTGCTCACCGCCGAAGCCGACCACCGCCTGCGCGCCGGCGACCCCGCAACGGCACGCGACCTGCTCGACACCGCATGGCAGCGCGCCCGGCACACCGGCGAACCCGACCTGATCGGCGCGGTCGCGCTGGGCATCGACCGCATCGGCGCCCGCTTCGCCATGCCCCGCACCGACCTGGTCGACCGCCTCGAACAGGCCCACCACGCCCTCGCCGGCACCGCCACCGCCACCGAAGCCCAGGTCACCGCCGCGCTGGCCCGGCAGCTGCAGCACTCCGTGCCCGCGGACCGGCCCCGCGCCGCACCGCTGGCCGAACACGCCATCGCCGTCGCCCGCCACGTCGGCGACCCGGCCACGCTCGCCGGCTGTCTGCTCGCCCAGCACGACGTGCTGTGGACACCGGGCACCGCGACCCGCCGGGCCGAGATCGCCGCCGAGATCGGCGAGCTGTCCCGGCAGGCCCGCGACCCCGAACGCCATGCCCAGGCGCTGCTGCTCACCGCGACCGCGCAGCTGGAGACCGCCAACCCCGCCTTCCGGGCGACCCTGCACGCCTACGACCACGCCGCCCGGCAGCTGCGCCAGCCCCGCCACGACTACAACCTGCACATCCGCCGCGCAGCGCTCGCCCTGCTCGACGGCGACCTGGCCGGCGGCGAACGGCTCAGCGCCGAAGCCGCCGCGCTGGGCGAAGCCGTCGGCGACGCCGACGCCGGCAACGTCCGCATGTCGCAGCGCCTCGAGATAGTCCGGGCCCGCGGCGACGCGGCACAACTGCGCGACACCGCCGCCGAAGCCGTCTCCTGGTGGGTCGGCGCACCGGCGCACGCCCACGCCGTGGCCGCCGGCTTCTATGCCCGCGCGGGCGAACTCGACCTCGCCAGACGCGAACTGGACACCGTGCTCGCGCTGCCGGACTGGCGCACCGACCGGTCCTACCTGTGGTCGGTGTTCGTCGGCGAACTCGCCACCGCCGCCGTCGCCCTCGACGACCGTCCACTGTGCCGGCAGCTGCTCGGCGACCTGCTGCCGCTGTCGGAGACCTGCGCCGTCAACGCGGCACTGGTCGCCTTCATGGGCGCGCACGCCCACCGGATCGGGTCGCTGCACGCGGCCCTCGGCGAGCACGTCCCGGCCCGGCAGTGGCTGGGCCGCGCCGCCGAACTCCACCGCCGCCTCGGTGCCCGCGGCTGGCACGCCGAGTCGCACGCGGCGCTCGCCGCCCTCGACACGCAGCCCCGGAAGCAGCCCCCGCCGCGGCAGCGTGACGGCGAGGTGACGCTGCAGCGGATCGGCGACATGTGGCAGGCCGCATACCGTGGCCGGACCGTGTTCCTGCGCGACTGCAAAGGGCTGCACGACCTCGCCGCGCTGCTCGCCGCGCCGGGCGTCGACCACCCCGCGCTCGCTCTGGCCGGAGCCGCCGCGGCCGGCGCCGACCGGGCCGATCCGGTGCTGGACCGCACGGCGCTGGCCGCCTACCGGCGACGGCTGGCGGCATTGGACCAGGAGATCGCCGACGCGGACGACGACCACGACCTCGGCCGCCGGCACGCCGCGACCGACGAGCGCGAGCAGCTGCTGACCCAGCTGCGCCAGGCCACCCGCCCGGACGGCGGCAGCCGGCCCCTGGGCGCGTCGGCGGCCGAGCGGGCCCGCAAGGCGGTGACCGCCCGTATCCGCGACGCGATCACCCGTATCCGCGAGGCGCTGCCCGAACTGGCCACGCACCTCGACCGGACCGTGCGCACCGGCAACACGTGCCGCTACGACCCACGTTGACAGCGAGCGGGTCGGCCGTCCGCCCGCGACGGCGAACGCCCAGTCGGTGTGGCCGTCCAGCCGCGCCTCCCAGCGCGTAGGCGATCACCAGACCAGCTGCCGTCTTGGCCGCGTGCTACTTATGATTGCGCGATGTCGCTCGCTGTGCGGTGGATTCGGCTGTCGATGGCGGTATCGGCGGCCGGCTTCGCAGGCGCGGCCTTCGCCTTCCGCGCCACGATGGACGGTCCCATCGAACAGTACTCAGGCGCCGCCCTGTCCGCGGCCATCGTCTACACGATAGTGATCTTCATTTGGCCGCGGATCTCCCCCTGGTCGGCCGGCAGCGCCGCGATCGCATACTGCTGGTTCATCGAGTTCGCGCAGCTCACTCCCATACCTGAGGCAATCTCCCAACGCAGCTGGTTCGCGCGCCAGCTGCTGGGCGCCCAGTTCGATCCCGTTGATGTCGCCTGGTATCCCGTCGGCGTCATCCCACTGGTCGCCGCGCATTGGTTCCTCCGCGACCGCACACGTTCCCGAACAAGTCCGACACCCGCTGCGCCTTAGCTTGCGTTGGATCTCGGTCGCCTGCTGCGACGCCAAGTGTCGATGGCGTTCGGACGTCGACGCGACGGGACCGGCCACCGCATGATCCGCAGGGCGGCCGCCGCCGCGGAGCGGACCGCGCCGTGCGGGTCGAATTCATGCGCCGCGAGCCGTTCCCGGGCCACGGACCCGCCGAGCTTGCCCAGCGCCGTCGCCGCTGCGGCATTCAACCGTGTTCAGGGCCGCCGCGCTGACCCCGGCGGCGACAACCGACGATGCCCGCCATGGCGTTCACCACCCAGGCAAGGACGGATGGCCCTTAGACCAGGAAGCGGTGATCGTGTACCAGCAGCCGGCCTCGACCACGACCGCGGCGATCGACCTCGGCGCGGGCTGGCGGCAGCAGCCGTCCGAACGCGACAATCCCGGCACGCGCCGCATGCTGCGGCCGGTCGCCGCCGCCGTCGCGGCCGTCCTGGTGCTGGCGCTCGGCGGTGCGGTGCCCGCACGCCTGCTGCGCGAACTGGCCGCCATCGCGTTCACCGCACAGGGCGACTTCCAGATCGTCGACGATCTGCTGCTGGTACGCGACGCGGACCGGCTCGCCGGATACCGGC
This sequence comes from Catellatospora aurea, assembly GCF_042663325.1. Lineage (NCBI taxonomy): Bacteria > Bacillati > Actinomycetota > Actinomycetes > Micromonosporales > Micromonosporaceae > Catellatospora > Catellatospora aurea. The sequence continues at coordinate 60,200 of NZ_JBHTAC010000030.1, read as the reverse complement.
TCGACGACGGCGCACAGGCCTGGAGCATGCCACTGCCCGGGGCGGCGGGCAGCGGCATGACGTCCACCGCGGCGGTGCCCGGCGTGATCCTGACGGAGATGCAGGACCGGGCCACGGGCGCCCGGACCACCTACGCGATCGACGTCGTCGCCGGGGTGATCCGCTGGCAGGACGGGCTGCCGGTGACCGCGCTCGGTGAGGTGGCCGTCGCGATATGGTCGACCGGCCAGGACCGGACCTCGATGCAGGTCACGGTCCGGGACCTGCGCACCGGGCAGCCGCGCTGGGACATGCGGGAGGTGCTGCCGGCGATCGACTTCTCGGCCACCGTCGCCGGCCCGGGTCCGATACCGATCTGGACGCTCGGGCGCGACGGCGAGCTGACCGAGCGTGACCTGCGCGACGGGACGGTGCTGCGCCGGCAACGGCTGGACCTGCACGGGGCCGTGCCGACCGACCTGAACGTCCTCGGCGACGAGCTGACCCTCGAGACGGCGCTCGGCGGCGTGAAGACGACTGCCCGGTACACCACCGCCGACCTCGCACCCGTCGCGCTCACCGCACCGTACGTGTTCCGCGCGGACTGCGGCGCGCACTGGTGCACATCGACGCTGCCGACGACCGACGAGGCCGACACGACAACGGTCGCGATCGTCGACAAGGCCACCGGCGAGGAGCGCCGAAGCTTCCCCAACGGCAGCAGCGTCGTGCCGACACCGCTCGGGCTGCTGGTGGCAGGGCCGCAGCCGCGCGGGAACGGGCTGCCGGTCCTCGCGCTGCTCGACGCGGCGACCGCCCGGCCGCTGGCCGACCTCACGGACTGGGACCTGCACATGGGCTCGGCCACGTCGGTGACGGTGCTGATCCGGGGCAGGAACCCCCGGCAGGTCGGGTGGCTGACCCCGGGCGGCGTCGAGCTGACCCAGCTGCCCGTGGCCGTGCTCGTGAGCCGGTGCGGGTTCGCGCCGCGGATCGTCGTGTGCCCGGGCGATGCCGGCGGCCTGACCCTGTGGCGGGTGACCGGCTGACCCACCGGCGGGAGCGGTGGGCCGGCCGGCACCGTGTAGGGCGGCGCCGGCCGGTCCGGTCCGGGCTCAGTCGATGTTGGCCTGCGGTCCGGCGTACGTGCGCAGCAGGTTAGGCACGTCGGCGGCCGCGTCGAGGGTGTAGGAGTAGAAGCTGCTCGGCGTGAACGCCGACCCGAGGGTCTGCTGCTTGCCGGTGCAGCTGACGCAGATGCTGCCGCTCTGGCGCAGCTGCGCGGTCGAGTCGGGGTAGTACGGGTCCTTGACGTTGTCGAAGTAGCTGTTCTCCAGGACCATCCGGGCCGGTCGGCACGTGCCCGACATGGTGACACCCATGAATATTGGTTGTAAAGCCGAACCAATGAACGAGCCCCACGGAGGACACGACCCGACGTCACGCCCGCCCGCAGGGCCCCGGCCTCTGCTCAAGGAACGGGCTGCGGCGGCACCTCCCCCACGTACCGCGAGTCCGGGCGGATGATCTTCGAGTCTTCGGCCTGCTCCAGCACGTTGGCGCACCAGCCGATGACGCGGCTGACGGCGAACGTCGGAGTGAACATCTCCCGTGGCAGCCCGCAGAGCTCCATCACCACACCCGCGTAGTACTCGACGTTGGTGTGCAGCTCACGGCCGGGCTTGAGCTCGGCCAGCAGCGCCAGCACGCGCGCTTCGACCGAGACCGCGAAGTCGACGAGGTCGCCGCCGAGCTGGCGGGCGATGCCCCGCAGCAGGCGCGACCGGGGGTCCTCGGTGCGGTAGATCGGATGCCCGAACCCCATGATCCGCTCGCCCGACAGGATGCGGGCGCGCAGCCAGTCGTCGGCGCGGTCCACCGAGCCGATCGCGTCCAGGGTGTCCAGCGCCCGGCTGGGCGCCCCGCCGTGCAGCGGTCCGGACAGCGCGCCGAGCGCCCCACCGATGCATGCGTACAGGTCGGCGCCGGTGGAGGCGATGACCCGGGCGGTGAAGGTGGAGGCGTTGAAGCCGTGGTCGACGGTCGCGATGAGGTACTGCTCGATCGCGCGGGCGTGCACGTCGGACGGTTCCCGACCGGTGATCACGTAGAGGTAGTTCGCGGCGTGCGGCAGGTCGTCGCGCGGGGCGACCGGCTCCAGCCCGAGGCGCAGCCGGTACAGCGCGGCCAGCAGCGTGGGAGTCATCGCGCACAGGCGCATCGCCTGGACGCGGCGCTCGGCGGCCGACGTGTCATAGAGCGGGCGCGCCCCCGCGGCCAGCCCGGCCACGGCCAGGGCTGCCCGCAGCCCGCCCATCGGGTCCACTGCCGACGCGGCGGCGGCGATCGCGGGCAGCGCCGCCGCGACCGCGTCGGGCAGGTGCCGCAGCGGCGCGACCTCCGCCGGCAGCGCGGCCGGGTCGGACGGCAGCGAGCCGTCGATCAGCAGCGCCCAGACGTCTTCGAGCGTCCGGCGACCGGCGAGGTCGATCGCCGAGTACTGCCGGTAGTGGTAGAAGCCTTCGAGGCCGCGGACGTGGCCGATCGTGGTGTCGGTGACCACCACTCCGGCGAGCCCGCGCGGGACGGTGACGGTGTCAGTCATGGCAGCAGACTCGTCCCGCGGTCGACCGCTGGTCAACGTTGATTCAGTCAATGTGAGACCATGCCCACATGGCCGAGGAACAGCTGCTCACCACCGCAGAGGTCGCACAGCGCCTGCGCATCAAGCCCGAGACGATCTACGCGTACGTGAGCCGCGGACTGTTGACCAGGGTCAAGGTTCCCGGCGAGCGGATCAGCCGGTACCGCCTGTCCGACGTCGAACGGCTCGCCTCGCGCAACCAGGCCACCCGGCCCGACCGCGACGCCGCCCCGGCGATGCGCACGGCGATCACCTTGATCGCGTACGGGCGGCTGTTCTATCGGGGCCGTGCCGCCGCCGACCTGACCGGCACCCCGTTCGAGCAGGTCGCCGACTGGCTCTGGACCGGCCGGATGGGTGCGCCGAGATTCGAGGCACCGCCGGAGAGCCTGCGGCGGGCACGCGAGGCGAGCGGGCATCTCCCGCCGCACGCCCGCCTGTTCGACCGGCTGCCCGTCGTGGTCGCCGTCGCGGCCGCGATGGATCCGCTGCGGTTCGACCTCGCCCCGGACACGGTCGCGGCGCAGGCGCCGGGTCTGCTGTCCACGATGGTCGACGCGCTGCCCGCGCAGGGCGCACCCGCCGACGGCACGCTCGCCGCCCGGCTCTGGTCACGGCTGACCGCCGCACCCACCGACGCGGCCGGCCTGCGGGCCCTGAACGCGGCCCTCGTCCTGCTCGCCGACCACGACCTGGCCGCGTCGACCATCGCCGTACGCGTCGCCGCCTCGACGCGGGCCAACCCCTACGCGGCGGTGTCGGCGGGCCTCGGCGCGCTGGACGGCCCGATGCACGGCGCACTCGGCGCGAGGGTGTTCCGGATGATCGAGGCGGCCCGGCGCGACGGCGCTGCCGCGGCGGTGGCCGAGCAGCTGCGGGTCGGCCGCCTGCCCGGATTCGGGCAGGCGCTGTACGCCGAGGGCGACCCCCGGGCCGCCGCCCTGCTCGACCTGACACCCATGCCGGACGACCTGCGGGCGACCCTCGACGACCTCGTGGCGACCGCGCCCACGCGACCGAACATCGACTTCGCGGTGGCCGCGCTGGCCCACGCCACCGGCATGGGTCCGGACGCGACCGAGGTCGTCTTCGCCATCGCCCGGACCGCGGGGTGGATCGCGCACGCGATCGAGGAGTACGCCCAGCCGCCGCACCGCTTCCGGTGGAGCAGCGGGTACACCGGCCCGACACCGTCGCGCACCGACGGCTGAGCGCGGCAGCCGCGGGTCCTCACCGACTTCCCACCACGAAACGGACTAAAACCGCCAGAATGGGCAGGGTGAGGAGTCGCCCGTGCTCGCCGTACTGATGCTCGGCCTGGTCCTGGTCATCTGGGCCGTGCTCGCCCGACCGGCCCAGCGCTACAGCGTCACCGTGCCCATCGCCATGGCCGCCGCCGGCCTCATCCTCACCAACGGCAGCAATCCCCTGGTCAACATCGAGGTCACCGGACCCATCGTCCGGCACCTCATCGAGATCACCCTCGCCCTGGTCCTGTTCACCGACGCCACCGAGATCAGCGTGCAATGGCTGCGCGAGACCGGCCGCGTACCCATGCGCATGCTGTTCATCGCGTTCCCGCTGACCGTCCTGCTCGGCTTCGCCGCCGGCGTCCCGCTGCTGCCCGGCGCCGGCTGGTGGGTCTGCGCCATCTGCGCCGCCGTGCTCGCCGCCACCGACTCCACCCCGATCCTGCCGCTGCTGCACGACCGGCGCCTGCCCTCCGGCATGCGCCATACCATCACCGTCGTCAGCGGCCTCGACGACGGCCTCGCCGCACCGCTGGTCCTGCTGCTGCTCGCCGGGGCCGTCGCCAGCACGGACCTGGAGAGCGTCCTGCTGGAACTGCTCATCGCGCTGGTCGCGGGCCTGATCGTCGGATTCGGCGGAGCCAGGATGCTCTCGATGGCCCGCGAGCGCGGCTGGAGCACCCCGGAGGCCGACCGGGTCGGCCTGCTCGCGCTCGCGATCACCGCGTTCGCGATGGGCGAGGTGCTGCACGGCAACGGGTTCGTCGCCGCGTTCGTGGCCGGGCTGGCCGCCCGCGCGACCGCCCCGCACATGCCGCACGCGGCGCTGCAGACCGTGTCGGACACCGCGATGGTGCTGTCGGCGGCGGTGTGGTTCGTGTTCGGGTCGCTGGTCGTGCCCGCGTTCATGGACGGCCTGGACTGGCGGGTGTTCGTGTACGCGTTCCTGTCGCTGACCCTGATCAGGATGGTGCCGGTGGCGCTGTCGCTGCTGGGCAGCCACGTGCCGTGGCGCGAGCGCTGGGCGCTGGGGTTCTGGGGGCCGCGCGGGCTCGACAGCATGGTGCTGGGCATCATCGCCCTGGAGCAGCTGTCGGGCCTGGACGCGGACTGGGTCGCCGACGTGGTCGTCGTCGTGATCAGCCTGAGCATCCTGATCCACGGGCTGTCCGCCCGCTACTTCGCCTGGTGGTGGGACCGGCGCAGCCGCGCGCTCGCGGCATCGGCCGGCCCTTCCACGCATTAGTGCAAGCCTGCGTATCGGCCGGTCGGGCGGGCGGGCCCACCACGGCAGGATCTTGCTCTAACCTCTGGCCATGTCCCTCCTCGATCGTCTTCTGTCACGGCGACCGCAGGTCACCACCGTCACCGATCTCGCCATGGATGACGCCGAACTCGCCGCCGTGCGGGACCTGGCCGACGCCGGCGGCGATTGGCGGCCCGTCGCCCGCCTGCTCCGCCAGGAGCTCGACGCCGATCGGCGAGGCACTCAGTTCAACACCTTCGCCGCCGCTGCGGCCGCCGACGGCCGCTGGCTCGACAAGTGGCTCGCCGACGAGCCTGATGCGCCCGAGGCACTGACGCTGCAGAGCTGGACGCTCGTGCAGCGTGCCTGGCTGGCCCGTGGCGGCAGGTTTGCCAGGTACACCCCCGCGGAGGCGTTCCGGCAGTTCCATCGCATCCTCGGCGAGGCCGAGCAGGCGTCCGCCCGCGCGCTGGCCGCCGACCCGGACGAGCCGGTCGCCTGGGTGGCCGCACTGTGGCTCGCCGTCGGACAGCAGGAAGGACTCACCGAGTTCACCCGCCGGTGGGACGGCCTCCGCGCGTGCGCACCCCACGATCGGCTGGGGCACAACGCCGCCCTGCAGTATCTGTGCGCCAAATGGCAGGGCTCGCATGAGCAGATGTACGCGTTCGCCCGCGACGTCACCGACAGCGCGCCTGCCGGCTCCCCGCTGGTGGTGCAGATCATTCAGGCGCACATCGAATACGCGCTGGTGGAGAACGAGCAGGCCGCCACCTTCTGGAAGCGGTCGGACGTGCGCGACGACCTGGCCGCTGTGCTGCGCCGCTGGCAGTCCGAGGGCCCGCACACCCACGCCCTGGCGCTGCACGATCGCAGCCTTCTCGCATTCGCACTCTGCGAAGCCGGAATGTGGGAGCAGGCGGCCGACCTGTTCGAGTCCGCCGACCATCGGGTCTATGAGTACCCGTGGTATTACAAGGCATACTCCCAGCGTCACCTCGCCGAAGCACACGGCAGGGCGATGCGCCACCGCCGCGGGCGTGCTGACCGCACCGCTTGACCGCGCACGATCAGCTCTTGCGGCCGGTCCGGTGGTGGCGTCCCACCGGACCGGCCACCCCAGCCCGCTTCTCCCGGACGGGCTGAGCGGTGCCCTCAGCCGCGCACGTCGGCCGGCATGGCTGAGGGCACGTGCTTCGCGAACCCGATCGCGAAAGGTCGGCCCGGCCCCGGGGCGGTAGCCGGGCCAACCGGGCAAATCGTACAACCGTGGAACGAAGGTATTGACCGAATTCCGCCGTGTGTCGCCCGGCCGCCGATCCGGCTCGCGGTGAGCGGGCCCGCCGCCGGGACCGTCTGGCACGACGGCAGCTGCGACCGGGACGACATGCTCTTCGTGGAGAACGAGCTCGGGCAGCCGGCCGCCTTCGGCGAGTGGTATCTGGACTGCTCGCCGACGCCGAGCGCAGCCTGACGGCGGCCGCCGTCAGCGACGCACCCGACGGGCCAGGGCGGCCTTCGTCGTGGTGACGCCCTTGATGATCGCCTGCTCGGCCGGGTGCATCCGGTCGAGCAGCAGCGCCGCGTTGTAGGCCGCCTCGTCCGGGCTGACCGTCGGGATCGCCTCCCACATCTCCATCGCCGCGACCAGGCCCGCCAGCACCGCGTAGTGCGGGTTGGCGGGCGGCTGGCGGCGGCCCGGCGGGTCGCGCAGCACACCGAGCATCAGCGAGCGCGGCCGGGCGGCCACGAACGGGTTGACCGCGACCAGGCGACTCTGCCGGCCGAGCATGCCGCGCTGCACCTCCTCGATCACCGCCTGGCGCTTGAGCCGCTCGGCGACCAGCGCGTACAGGTCCTCGCGCAGGTAGTCGATCCACGACGCGGCCGGGTGCGTGACGGGTTCCTGCGCGGCGACCTTGCCGAGCACGTGGTCGAGGACCGGGTCGCCGGTGAACGTGGGCGTGGTGCGCACGACGACCGCGCCCTCGTCCAGGGCGATCGCGCGCTGCCAGCCGAGCTCGATCAGCACGGCGGCGGCCAGGCCGAGACCGAACTGCTCGTCCCCCGCGTGCTTCTTGCCGGTGTACTCATGGTGGCCGATGAGGAAGAGCTCGTCGGCCACGGCGAACCGGTCGGAGACGGGGAGAGTCGACATGAGGGTCCTAGATGATGTTCACTGCGCGCCGGAGGGTGTCCTGGCATGCCACAGCGCATGCCTTCGTCTGTGCAAATTGGAAAGGCTAGTGGAGTACGCCGATCCGTTCAACAGCCTACGCATCGAGGGTGACATACTTCATTAACAATGTGTAACGCACATTGAGCCATGTACCTGCACGCATTACTATGCACCGACCGTTCACCCCGAACCCAGGACTAGAGGACCCATGACCACCTCTGAACAGACACGGGGATCTGCAATCCCCTCGGGCGCGTCCTCCCCCTTACCGCCCATGCTCGCCCCCGCCGACCTCGGCCTCGCCCGCCGCCGGCTCAGCACCAGCTCACTGGTCTTCTTCACCGTCTCCGCCAGCGCGCCGATGACCGTGCTCGCCGGCGGCGTCGTCGCCACGTTCGCCGTCACCGGCTCGGTCGGGGTGCCGCTGGCGTTCCCGATCGTCGCCGCCGCGCTCGCGCTGTTCGCCGTCGGCTACGCCGCGATGAGCCGCCACGTCGTCAACGCCGGCGTGTTCTACGCGTACGTGTCGCAGGGGCTCGGCGGGGCGCTGGGGGTCGGCGCCTCGTTCGTGGCCCTGCTGGCCTACAACGCCATCCAGATCGGCCTCTACGGCCTGTTCGGCGCCGCGCTCGGCGGATTCGTCGAGGCCAACGGCGGCCCGGCGTGGCACTGGTGGGTATGGGCACTGGCCGCGCTCGCCCTGGTCGCGATCCTGGGCCTGCTGCGCGTCGACCTCAACGCCAAGGTCCTCGCCGTGCTGCTCATCGCCGAGGTCGCCGCGGTCGTCCTGTTCGACATCGGCTCGTTCGCCAACCCCGCCGGCGGCTCGATCACCTTCGACGGCCTCGACCCGGGCAACCTGTTCGGCCCCGCCATCGGCGGCGTGCTCGCCTTCACCGTGGCCGCGTTCGCGGGCTTCGAAAGCGCCGGCGACTACGCCGAGGAGGCCAAGGACCCCCGCCGCACGGTGGCCCGCGCCCTGTACACGGCCATCGCCATCACCGGCGTGCTGTACGCGCTGTCGGCGTGGGCGCTGACCGTCGGCGCGGGCCCCGACAACGTCGTCGCCCAGGCCCAGGACCCCGCCGCGGGCCTGCCGTTCTCGCTGATGGGCGCGCACTTCGGCGACACCGTCGCCAACATCGCGAACCTGCTCCTGCTCACCAGCGTGTTCGCGGCACTGCTGTCGTTCCACAACACCGTCGCCCGGTACCTGTTCGCCGCCGGACGCGAGAAGGTGCTGCCCGCCTCGCTGGCCCGCACCGGCCGGCGCACCTCCGCGCCGTTCGTCGGCTCGCTGCTGCAGACCATCCTGGCCGTCGTCGTCGTGGCCGTGTTCGCCGCGCTCGACCGCGACCCGGTGCTGGAGCTGTTCACCTGGCTGTCCTACGTCTCCGCCGTCGGCCTGCTGGTGCTGATGGTCGGCACGTCGGTCGCCGTGCTCGCGTACCTCAACCGCCACCGCGGCGCAGAGACGCTCTGGCAGCGCACCATCGCCCCGGTCCTGGCCACCCTCGCCCTCGGCGCGATCACCGTCATGACGATCGTCAACTCCGACGCGATGCTGGGCGCCGAGGCGGACTCGCCGCTGCGCTACATCCTGCCCGGCCTGGTCGGTGTCGCCGTCGTGCTCGGCGCGGCCTGGGGCCTGGTGCTGCGCTCGTCGCAGCCCGCCGTGTACGACCGGATCGGCAAGGGCGGCCCGGCCGAATGAGCCGCGCCCCACGGGGGGCCACAGCTGTGCGGCAGGGGCGGACGCGACGGCGTCCGCCCCTGCTCTCGTCCAGCTCAGGAGCAGCAGCCGTCGCCCTCGGCCGTGGGCGCGCAGTGCGACGCCGTCGAGGCGGGCACGTCCAGGGTCGGGTTGCGGTCGAAGAAACCGACCGGCTTGAGCGTGAACCCGGCCCGGTCCACCGGCATGACCGGCCAGTCCTCGGTACGCGGGAAGTGCGTCAGGCCGAACGTGTGCCACAGCACCACATCCGTCGCCGTCAGGTCCCGGTCCCGGGCCGTCCACGCGGGCAGCCCCGCCCCGCCGGCGTGCTGGTTCGGCAGGTCACCCGACGGGTAACGCTCGGCCGGGTCGTACGCCGTCACCCACAGGTGGTGCGTCGCGAACGCCGCCCGCTGCGAGATCGACGCCGACGGGTCCGCGGCCAGCACCGGCTGACCCTGCGGGAACAGCGCGTAGCCGACCGGCTGGCCCAGCCGGTTGAGTTTGCCCGGGTTCACCACGTGCCAGGCGCGGGCGCTGGCCGGCTCGGCCATCCGCGCCGCCTGCGACTCGCGCGCAAGCGGCGTCACCTGCTTGGTGAACGCGTTGCCGTGCGGGTTGTCCGGCCCGACCGGCAGCCGCTGCAACTGCACCTCGTTGACCGTGTTCGCGACACCGTCGACGGTCATGTCCAGCCGCGCGCACCACATGTGCTGGTGGTACGGCCCGCCCAGCCCCGGCGCGACCTCGTCGGCGTACGGGCTGCCCGGCACGTACGACGAGGTGAACATGACACCGGTCGCCTTGCACTCCAGCTCGATCGTGCCGTCCAGGTACAGGTACCAGTAGAAGCCGTAGTCGTAGTTGCCGACCGTGACGAAGAACGAGATCACCAGCCGCCGCTGCCGCCGCGTCTCCGACGAGCCGGTGAACAGGTCGGTGTGCTTCCACAGCACCCCGAAGTCCTCCTCGTGCATGCAGATCGCGTTCGGGCGCGTCTGCGGCTCGCCCAGGTCGTCGGCGACCACCGCGTCGAAGTAGTGGATCTCACCGAGGCAGTCGCAGCCCAGCTGCAACGCGTTGACCTGCGCGCCCAGGCTGTACTCGCCCGCGTCGAAGTAGTTCTGCCACCAGCGGGCGGGTGAGGGGTCCGCGTACGGCACGACCATCTCGGCGACACTGGCCCGGTAGACGATGTCGCGGCCGTTGAGCGACAGCTGGTGCAGGGTCAGTCCCTCCCGGGCGTCGAACCCGATCCGGAACTGCCAGCCCTCCCAGCTCACCACGTCGTCGTCGACGGTGAAACTCGGCCCCTCCGGCTGCGTGATCTCGATCGGCTTCAGCGTCGTGCGCAGCGGGCCGACGTACTGCGGGTCGTCGTGGTTGTGCTCGGTCGACGGCACCGGCAGCAGCACGTCGTCGATCAGCTCGATCACCCGGCGCTCGGTCAGGTCCACGTACGCGACCACGCCGTCGACCGGGTGCGCCCACGGGTGGTCGGCCTCGCGGTGGCGTACGAACGACAGCACCCGCACCATGCGCCGGCCCTGCTCGTCCGGCTTGGTCGCCGCACCTGCCGACAGCGGGCACGGGCACACCAGGTCCAGGTCGGTGATGCCGCGCCGGGCCATCGCCGCCCGCCAGCCCTCGTCGGCCTTGACGATCTCGTCGGCGGCGATGTACTCCTCCAGCATGATCGCCGGCTGCCCGTCGCGGACCGGGTCCAGCTTCCGCCGGCTGTCGACCTCGCCCTTGGACAGCGACACCACCGTGTCGGTCGCCACGCCGGTCGCGACGTCCAGCAGGATCACCCGGGCCCGCCGCGGCACCACCGCGCCACCGGTGTCGAGCACCTCGCCCTTGGCCGGCTCCTCCAGCCCCACATACGTGAACCGGGTCGACTCCCCCACCAGCCCGGCCGCGCTGAGCACCGATCGGGCCTGGCGCATCTCCTCGGCACTGAGGCGGGCCAGCGGGTGGGCGGCGTCAGGCTGCGGGGAGATCTGATGCAGCGCCGAAGAACTCATAGGTGCACGCCTCTTTCTAAGACAGTCACGGACACCCGAACATCCTCTGCGCAGCCAGGTCCGATGTCGAGTCCGAAGTGGCGCGGGCACCGGAAGCGGCGGCAGGCGAGCGCCGCCGTGCACGCTGATGACATCCTCGGTCACGTGTTGACACATCAGCTGACCCAGCTGCTGATGCAGGCGCGCCATACGGACCCGCCCGCACGGCGAGCCGCCGTGACCGGGCTCGGCACGCTCGCCGCCCGCCCGATGCTCGACCCCGTCCAGGTCGAAGCGATCGCCGAGGCCGTCATCACCGCCGCACACGATACCGACCCGACGGTGCGGACGAGGGCCGCCCGCGGACTCGGCCGCCTCCCCGCCGCTCGCGGATCCGAAGCTCTGGCGGCACTCCTCACCGACGGCGACCATGCGACCCGCGAGGCGGCCGTCCGCGCGCTCGCTCAACTGGATCCCGTGACAGCCCAGTCGGTCCTGGTCTCAGCCGCCCGCCATCAGGACGCCGCGGTCAGGGTCGCCGCACTGACCGGGCTGCGCCGGCTGCCGGCGTCCGGCCGGTCGGTCGCGGTCCTTGTGGCAGCGCTGTCGGACGACCATCACGGGGTCCAGGGAACCGCGATGGCCGGCCTGCTGGCGTTCACCGCCCGCGATCCACGATTGGCCTCCACCCTCACCGGCATGGCCCGCGAAGGTCTCGGTTCCGACCATGCACCGCTCAGGGAGATCTGCCTGGAGTTGCTGTACCGCCTCGGCGTGCCCGGCCACCGCGACCGATGCCTCGCCGCCCGCACCGACCCGCACCCGCGGGTGCGGTGGCGGGCCGCCCGCGGCCTGGAGTACGCGCACGCCTGAACCTTCCGGAGCGAGCGGCTGGACAGATCATCGACACGATGGGGTCGGCGGCGCGGCGGCGGCCCTAACCTGGCGACACCGGCGGGTCGGGTCCCGTCGCGACGCCGAGGAGGCGGAGATGGGTTCGGTATCGCGCAGCACGATCCGCCGGACATTGACGGCGCTGGTGGCGACCGCGCTGCTGGCGGCCGCATCGGCATCCGCACAGGCGGCACCGCCTCCCCCGGGATCGGACACCGACCCCTACAACCCCGGCATCGTCTACCGCACCGTGTACAGCCGTCCCGCGTCGGCCAGCGTCGTGGAGTTCAGCGCGGCCTGCCCGGTGGGCTACCGGCCGTACGGCGGCGGCGCGCAGATTCTCGGCGCCACCAACCAGGTGCTCATCCAGCGAACCGAGCCCGTGCACAACGCCACCGAGAGCGGCTTCTTCGTCAGAGCCGTCGAGCGGTCCGATCTGCTCTACGGATACGCGGGGACGTGGCAGCTGCGGGTCACCGTGGCCTGCGGGCCGGCCTACCCGGACCTGACCTACGTGCGCGCCACGACGGTCACGAGCAGCACGACGACCAAGGCCGCCATCGCGCAGTGCCCGGCCGGGCTGACCCGGGTGGGCATGGGCGCGCAGATCAACACCGACGCCCGCGCGGTGCGCTTCGACGACGTCGGGTTCGGCATCTTCAACACCCCCTGGGCGTCGTTCCCGCAGATCCCGAACTCGGCTCGGGCGATCGCCAGCGAGCTGCCGTTCGGCACCGCAGCGACGTGGAGCGTCAGCGCCGTCGTCGTGTGCGCCACGACCCCGCCGAACGTGTTGTTCCACGGCGAGCAGCACGGCTACGGCAACCCGGTCGGCCCGGGCGGCCAGCCCGTCTACGCCGACCGGATCGAACAGGAGCCCTGCGGCGGCTGGTATGAGGACAACCACTCGTACATGACCGGGGTCGGCGGCGGCCAGAACGGCGACCCGGGCAAGGTCGGCCTGCAGTGGTACTTCGACGCCGACGACAAGGAGATCGGCGTCATGGAACTGATCCTCGACGGCGGTGGCTACTCCGGCGCCTGGATGGGGCCCTATCTGAGCGTCATCTGCGTGACGAAGGCCTGATTCGCAGTCGTCAGCCAAGGTTGGCGGCGTCCGGGCCCTTCCCAACATCGTGTCAGTCCGCCACCTCCTCTTGATTCGGCGATGCGATCTTTACCGCAGGTCGGTCGAACGCTTGTCGCGCCTATATACGATGCTGGCCGAGTTCTGGCCCACAAGGAGGTGCGGAGCGCCGTGAGTTTCCATTCCGTGGCCAACGCCGCTGGTGTTGCCATCGTCACGGCCCAGGCACTCAAGCTGATGGCAACATTATTAGCGATTCGGTGGATTGCCAGGCATGGGCGGGAGTTCTCTCGACTCTTGCGCGCTCACTCAGACGACTTTTCCGAGGCCGTCTACTGGGATCTGCTCGACCGCACGAATGCCAGAACAGTTCGGCCGCTGGGAATTTTGGAGTACCGCCTCCAGCGTTATGCCAGCGCGAAGCCTCCCCTGATGGCGAAGAGCCTGCGGCTCGCTCGTTTCATGTGTTTCGACTTCGTCTCCATCGGGGTAGCGAGCATGGCCCTGCTGTACACAGCGAGCTCCCCTGCGCTCACGCGATACGCCGACAACACGCTGGTTGCGCTGGCGACGGCCGCAGCAGCTCTAATCGTCGGGCAGCTCGTTGCGCTGTACGCCGAGGCATGCGTCTCCTACGCGGCGATGGGCTCGTACGGCCTCGCTTTTCACCAGGCCAGTCGCTATCACGACGCGGCAAGTGCGTCGGTTCCGTACATCTCGGAGATCAAGACCCTCGCGGGTGCGATCATCTATTCGCTGGGGTCTGGTGCATTCATCCTGTACTTCGCGGCCTCCCACGGGGGCGATTTCGCGTCGTTCCAGGTTTCGGGAACGACGTTCACGGGAACAATCCCGGACTTGCTGAACTGCCTCTACTACTCTCTCACGACCTTCTTCACGGTCGAGACACCCGAACCGACGACGGGTGGTGCACGTCTGGCTGTGACCGCCATCGTCACTCAGGCCGTATGCGCCTTGATCCTCGCCATGTCGACTTTCACGATGTATGCCAGCTCAACGAAGGAACCCAAAGGCGCAGACGCAGCGATGCCCGCCGCAACTTCGTCAGCAGCGACTCCTAAGGCCGAATCCGATGGCCGGATCACTCAACCTGTCCGTACGAATCGGTCCGCCAACCGCACGGGGGCACTGTTCTGGGGCGGCGCGTTATTCGGCGTAGCGCTGACGATCGCCGTCCGTACGAGGCGAAGTGACCGGCAGCGGCAGGGCAATGGCACGGCTGCAGATCAGCAGTCACGTTCGGGGAAACAGGCCGACAACCCGCAAGGAGTGCGGGACTAGGTCCATCATCCATCTTCACCTGGCTATCCCACCAGGTTGGCGGCGTCCGGGCCCTCGCCCCAGATGTTCATGGCGGTCCAGCGGGTCAGCCCGTAGACCAGGGTCCAGCCGACCGGGGTCAGGTAGAGCGCGACGATGACGTACGCGGCGATGGTCCCGGCCTGGATCCGGTCGCGCAGCGACTGCTCGCCTTCGCCCCGCAGCGCCCGCCGGCCACGCCAGGCCAGCAGCACCGCGAACAGCGGCGCGAGCCACACCACCGCCATGGCGAGCAGTGTGAGCAGGCCGAACGGCTGCAATATCGAGCCGCGGACCGACATTCCTTCGGGCAGCGGCGCGTAGACCATGTCGTAGACGCTGTTGCTGTTGCCGCCGTGCACGCCGCCGATCAGGTCGAACAGGAAGACGAACACGGCCAGCCCGAACGCCCACACCAGGGCCAGTTGCGCGCGCCAGAGTCGGTCGGTCATCAGTCCAGCACCCAGTTCAGCAGCAGGCGGCCCGGCGGCAGCACGGTGAAGGTCACGAACGCGACGGTGAGCCCGCCCGCGATGTACATCCACCGCCGCAGCCCGTCGGGCATCTGGCGGCGGTACCGGGCCAGGGACGTGAACGACATCAGCAGCGACAGCACCGCCAGCGGCGGCCCGACGATCGTGATGAGCAGCGCGGGCAGGGCCGCCCACACCAGCGGCCCCGGCAGCGCGTCACCGGGGGCCTGGCAGCCGGTGACCTCCGAGCAGTGGTCCGTGCCCTGGAAGGTGAACAGGAACAGGTACGGCAGCCCCGCGCCGAGGGTGTACAGCGCGACACTCGCCAGCTGCGCGGCGACGAGCAGCCGCGCGGCGAGGAAGCGGGGTCGGGGCACCGGCACGTCCGGAGCATACGAGTCGTCGATCTTCCGCGCCAGACCCATGCGGTCAGCCGTGGGCCTGCAGGGCGACCGCGGCCACGGCGGAGTCGACGGCGGCGAGCAGGTCCCGGTAGCCGGGCACGAGCCGGCCGGGCAGCTCGGCCAGGCGCTGGCGCATCGTGGCGGTGGACAGGGTCGGCGCGACGATGGTCAGGTCGACGGCGTTGGCGATGCAGGCCAGCAGCGCCGACTGCGGGTCGAAGTCGCCGGGCCTGGTGAGCAGGAAGCCCAGCCGCACCATCGAGCGGGTGGCCTCGGTCGGGTCGGTCGCCGGGAAGCGGACCTGCGTCCGGCCGGTGAACGAGCGGCTGGTCTCGCGCCGGACCACGCCGTGCCCGACGAGCCGGTAGCCGACCAGTTCCTTGATGTCGGCGCGCAGATGCTCAACCCACTGGTGCACGCGGTGCCCGGGGCCGACCTGCTGCAGTTGCGCGACGATCTGGTCGACGACGGGGTCGCCGTTCTGCTTGGCGGTCCAGCCGGTGAGGCGGCCGCCGTCGACGGTGACGGTTTCGGCGATCATCAGCTCGCCGAGCGCGGCCGCGGCCAGGCCGACCGACAGCACGTCGTGGTTGAGCTTGGGCTTGCCGCTGTACTCGTCGTGTCCCATCACGAACAGCTCGTCCGCGAGCGCCAGCTCTGGCATCGATTCCCCCCAATGGACCCCGGAAAAGCGGCGTGGCCGGAGCATCGCTCCGGCCACGCCGCCTGTTCTGTCGTTTCGTTAGCGGTACGCCGCGCCCAGCGCCTTGAGCCGGTCGTGGACCCCGTCGTACGCGCCCGCGCGGCCCAGGTACGCCTTGGCCACCTTGGCGACCATGGTGTAGTTGGTGTCGCAGACGTTGCCGACGGGCGCCTCCCCGGCCTGGCTGACCAGCTGCAGCGAGTCGAGCAGATCGAGCCCGGTCAGCTCGGAGACCCAGGTGACCAGGTCGTGCTGGCTGATCCGGAACGCGTCCTCCAGCGGCCGGGCCGAGCCGGTCGCCATGAGGTGCGTGTCGGACTCCAGCCGCGGCCACGGCGTGCCGACTCCCTTGATCAGGTCCACGACGAGCACGGTCTCCATCGCGGCCTCGACCGCGACGCCGGACACCTCGCCCTGGCCTTGGCGGGCGTGGCCGTCACCGACGGCGAACAGCGCCCCTTCGACGTTGACGCCGAAGTAGGCGGTCACCCCGGCGCGCAGTTCGGGGGTGTCCATGTTGCCGCCGTGGGCGTCGGGCGTGATCGTCATCCGGGCCTCGAAGGCGCCCGGCGCGACGCCGACGGTGCCGTGCATCGGGTCCAGCGGCAGGTCCACCGTGAAGTCCGAGTTGCGGGCGCTGTAGCGGGCGACGCCCGCGGCGAGGTCGATGTCGTACACCCAGACCCGCTCCTCCAGCGGCGGCTGCAGCGTCGCGGTGTGCGACGTCGACGTCAGCGCCCCGAAGTGCGGGAAGGTGCTGGACACGGCCCAGTCGCGGGCCGGAGTGATGGACACGAAGTGCAGCGCCAGGGTGTCGCCCGGCTCGGCCCCTTCGACGAAGAAGGGGCCGGTGACCGGGTTGAGGTACGGGAACCGGCAGACCTGCGAGGGCAGGTCGCCGAATCCGCGCACCACGCCGCCGAAGCAGTCCTCGGTGCGGATCTTGAGCACGTCCCCGGGGCGGACCTTGGCCACCGGCGGGTTGGGCCCGAAGGTGTACGCCAGCTGCTCCGGAGTCGGGTTGAACTCGATGTACTCGCTCACGCGACGTCCGCCGCCTTGTCGTCACTGCCGCCGACGCCGGACAGCTTCGGGGCGCGGCCCATCGCGAACAGCACGCCGAGCACGACCAGGCCAAGGCCGATCCAGATGAAGCCGGTGAGCTGGGTGTAGAGCTTCATGTTGATCAGCACGGCGATCAGCAGGCCCGCGCCGACCAGCGGCACGACCAGGTGCAGCAGCCAGTTGCGGCTGCCGTTGCGCACGATGTAGTGCCAGATCACCGCGGCGTGCAGGGCCAGCCAGGCGACCATCGCGCCGAAGTTCACCATCGTGGCAATCAGCGTGATGGTGTCCTCGCCCTGCTCGGTGAGGTAGTACAGCGCGGTGCCGGAGATGGCCAGCGAGACGCCGGCGGTGAACAGGACCGCGTTGACCGGCGAGGCGTGCTTGCTGGACACCTTGGCCAGGAACTTCGGCAGCTGCTTGTCGCGGGCCATCGCGAACAGCAGGCGCGACAGGGCGGTCTGGGCGACCATCGAGTCGGGCAGGCCCCACGCGATCGCGGTGGCGACCAGGCACAGCGTGGCCAGCCACGGCGCGCCCGCGGCGGCCTCGGCGGCGGCGTAGAACGCGTTGCCGACGGTGGCGGCGTCGCCGTTGATCAGACCGGCCGGGTCGGTGACGAACAGCGACGCAACCCAGGTCTGGGCGATGAAGATCAGGCCCGCGAGCAGCAGCACCACGGCCATGGCCCGGCCGACCTGGCGGGCGCCGCCCTTGCTCTCCTCGGCCAGCATCGAGATGCCGTCGAAGCCCAGGAAGCTGAGCGCGGCCACCGACACCGAGCCGAGCACGATGCCGAAGCTGAAGTTGTCGGAGTTGAAGAACGCGCTGGTCCAGTCGCCGTTGCCGCGCCCGTCGGCCAGGCCGACGATGCCCATGACCAGGAAGATGCCCAGGACGATGAGCTCACCGGCGATCATGATGTTGATGGCGACGGCGGTGAGCCGGATCCCGAAGTAGTTGATCACGGCGTTGATGGCGACGAAGCCGACCAGCCAGATCCACGCCGACACCGACGGCACCGCCGCCTCGATGGTGACCGACGCGACCAGGTAGAGCAGGCCCGGGACCAGGAAGTAGTCGAGCATGATGGCCCAGCCGGCGATGAAGCCGACCGGTGCGGCGATGCCGCGGCCCGCGTAGTTGTAGACCGAGCCGGCGATCGGGAACGCCTTGACCATCTGCGCATACGACGAGGCGGTGAACAGCATCACGACCAGGCCGGCGACGTACGCCAGCGCCACCATGCCCTGCGAGGCCGCGTACACCGAGCCGAAGATCGCGAACGGGGCGATCGGCACCATGTAGATCAGGCCGTAGAACAGCAGGTCGGTGAAGGTGAGCGAGCGGCGCAGCTGCGGCGTGTAGCCGAACTTGCTGATCTCGGGGTCACCGGCCGGGTTGGCCGCGTCCCCCGTGGCCGCCTCGGAAGGCGTGAGCACGGACATTACCGAGCCTCCAGTAGTCATCGGATGTTCGACGTAGCGTGGCGCGACGCACACGCCAACGTCTCATTGGCGAGCACCGCCGACCCGCCGGGTAGATGTGAGGCCCGGACAGGTACTCCCACCAGCTAGTTGTCCGGACCGTCCAATGCGGCCAGCGCATCCCGGACGAACGGGTGAGTCGCCGACAGATTCGTATCGGCCAGCACCATCGACAGCAGCCGCCGCGCGTCGTCGACCGACCCGTCCCCGGTCTCCTTGCGCCGCCGCCGCCGGCCGTCGCTGGCCTGCTGCTCGGCCCGCACCGCCGGGTAGATGCCCGACAGCAGGCCGCCGGTCTGCAGCACCTCGTCGCAGCGGCGCGCCAGGTCCTCGGTCGGCCAGCGCTCGCCGGACTCGACTTTGGCGATCATCGCCTCGCTGTGCGGCATACGCTGTGCCAGCCGGCCCTGCGAATACCCGCGTACGCCACGCCACCAGCGCAGTTGCGCCGCGAAGTCCCTGGCCGCCGACGCCTGCGCGCGGCCCGTGAAGGGCTCGGTCATGCCCCGCCTCCGAGGGGTCAGTGTCCACAAAGGACGTACCGTACCGCTCCCACCCCGCGCGGCTGAAAACACGAGACAGTAAACAACACCGACCCGCACTCGTCCATGCATGAATGCGGGCTCACGAATACAACTGGTCAGACCACTTGACCACCCGACCGATGTGGTCGATGGTGGACGCATGACATTCGCGAAGATCGAACGAAGGTCACTGCCGGACGAGGTCTACGACCGCGTGCTCGGCCAGATCGTCTCCGGCTCGCTCACCCCCGGCCAGGCGCTGCCCAGCGAACGCGCGCTGGCCGAGGCGCTCGGCGTCAGCCGCCCCGCCGTACGCGAGGCACTGCAGCGGATGGCCCACGCCGGCCTGGTCACCGTCCGCCAGGGCGGCGCGACCACCGTCAGCGACGTCCGCCGCACCGGCGGCCTCGACGTCCTGCCCCACCTGCTGCTGCCCGGCGGCGACCTCGACCTCGCCGTCGCCCGCAGCATCCTCGAAGCGCGCCTGGCCATCGGCCCCGTCGTCGCCGGGCTCGCAGCGCTTCGCCACGGCCACGCCGCCGCCCTGCACGCCGCCGTCACCGCCATCGAGACCGACACCGACCCCGTCGGCCGCCAGCGCCAGGCCCTGGCCTTCTGGGAACTGGTCGTCGACGCGGCCGACTCCGTCGCGTTCCGGCTCATGTTCAACAGCCTGCGCGCCGCCTACGAACCCGCCCTGCACGCCCTGTCGACCGTCATGGCAGGCGAGGTCGACCGCGTCGAGCACTACCGGGCCCTCGCCGACGCGATCACCGCAGGCGACGCCGACACCGCCCGCCGCCTGGCCCACGACCTGCTCGGCCACGCCACCCGGGCCCTGCTGGACGCCCTCGACCTGCTGGAAGGAGACCGCAGATGAGCCCCGCCGACAAGTCCGCCGCCGAGCGCGCCGCCCGCGACCGGCTCGCCGCCGACGAGGCCGCGGCCACCGGCCCCGCCCGCACCGCCGTGACCCTGGGCCAGATCTTCCGCCGGTTCTGGCGGCACCCCAGTCCGTGGATGATCCTGTTCGTGCTGGCCGCCGCCCTGGCCTGGCGTATCGCCGAAGGCGGCTGGGCCCTGGCCGACCTGCGCGCACCGGCGCTGCTGGTGGCGGCGTTCCCCGTCCTGGAATGGGTCGTGCACGTGTTCGTCCTGCACTGGCGGCCCCGCACGTTCGCCGGGCTGACCGTCGACACCGAACTGGCCCGCGACCACCGCCGCCACCACGCCGACCCGCGCGACGTCCCGCTGGTGTTCATCCCGTGGCGCTCGCTGAGCCTCGTCATCGCCGCCTACACCACCGTCGCGCTGCTGGCGTTCCCGCGGCTCGGCGAAGCCCTCACCTTCATCCTGAGCGTCGCCGCCGTCGGGCTGCTCTACGAGTGGACCCACTACGCCATCCACAGCGACTACCGCCCCCGCAGCAGGCCCTACCGGGCAGTGTGGCGCAACCACCGGCTGCACCACTACAAGAACGAGCACTACTGGTTCACCGTCACCACCGCCGGCACCGCCGACCGGCTGCTGCGCACCTACCCCGACCCGGCGACCGTGCCGACCTCCGCCACCGCCCGCAACCTGCACGCCTCGACCTGAGCCCGCACGCAGAAAGCGGGGGCGGCGACCGTATGGTCACCGCCCCCGCCGACGATCCCGTGCTCAGCCCTGGGGCTCACGCCACATCGGGTACAGCGCCGGCCCGTCGCCGGGCAGGTGGTAGGCCTCGCCCAGCATCGTGAACCCGTGCCGCAGGTACAGATCCCGCGAACCCGTGCTCGACGCCTCCAGGTAGGCCGGCACACCCTCGGCGTCCAGCTGCGCCAGCCGCCGCCCGAGCAGCTCGCTGCCCAGCCCGGTGCCCCGGTGCCCCGGCCGCACGGCCAGCAGCGCCAGGTGCCAGTGCGGGCGGTCGTGCGGGTGGTGCTCGCCGAACACCTCGTCCAGCAGCGCGAACCGGGCCGCGTGCGGCCCCGCCAGCTCGACCAGGCGCTCGTCGTAGCCGTCGATCCACGGCGCGTCGACGGTGTTGTCGAACCACACCGCGACCGCGTCGTCACCGGCCACGTCCACGGCCCCGTAGGACAGGGCGTGCTCGGCGAACCAGCCGAACTGCCCGGCCATGATGCGCTCGCGCTCGACCGGATCGTCGAGCAGCCAGTGCGCCACGGCCAGCTCCTGGAACGACGCCGAGATCAGGCGACCCGCGGCCGCGGTGTCCACGGCCGCAGCCGTCGACACCGCGTCCGAGCCGGTCATACGCCGACCTTAGGGGCCTCCGCCGACGAGACCTGGGTCTTGCCGCCCTCGACGCCCTTGCCGATCGCCTCGTACAGCGCCGGCTTGGTCGCCCGCAGCACCAGCGCCCAGATCACACCGACGACCGCGACCAGCAGGTACAGCCCCGGCAGGATCCACCGGGCCGCGTGCTCGTCACCGGTGCCGAGCATGGTGCCGTAGTCGCGGACCGTCTGCTGCACCGCCCAGATCAGGAACAGCGCCGACAGCACCGGCGCGATGACCCGGGTCCACAGGCTCTCGCCGCGCTTGTCCTTGGCGAAGTACAGCACCACAGCGACGCTGGTGCCCGCGAGCAGCAGCAGCACGCCGAAGCCGCCGGTCATGCCCAGCCAGAAGAACAGGTGGGTGAACGGGTCCAGCTGCGCGATCGCGTACACCAGGATGACGGCCAGGCCGATCACGGACTGCAGGATCGAGGCGCCGACCGGGGCGCCCGAACGCGCGCCGGTGCGGGCCAGCGAACGCGGCAGCACGCCCTCACGGGCCAGCGAGAACGTGTAGCGGGCCACGGTGTTGTGGTAGGACAGCATCGCCGCGAAGGCGCTGGTCACCAGCAGCACGTTGCCGGCGTCGGCGAAGAACGCGCCCAGGTGCTCGCCGGCCAGCACGAACATCAGGTCGGCCTGGGCGGCGTGCTCCTGGCTCTGGGCCACGATGTTGTCCGGGCCGGTGGCCACGGTCAGCGCCCACGCGGTCAGCGCGTACACGAACACCATGACGCCCAGGCCGCCGAACGACGCCAGGGCGATCGTCTTGCGGGAGTCGCGCGACTCCTCGGCGAACACCGGCGGGGCCTCGAACCCGACGAACGCGGTCACGGTCACCGTCAGCACCGCGCCCAGCGCGCCGCCGATGAACAGGTTGTCCGGCGAGAACGCGGCGAAGCTGACGCCGTCGGCCGGGTTGGCGATGAACACGATGTCGTACAGCAGCACGATGGCGAGCTCGGCGACGAGCACGACCAGCAGCAGCTTGCTGTTGATCTCGACGCGGGACAGGCCGAGCACCGTGACGAACAGCCACGCCACCAGGGCCAGCACCCACCACTCGACGTTCACGTCGAACATCGCGCCGAGCAGGCCGGAGCCGGCCGCGCCGAAGATGCCGTACAGGCCGACCTGCAGCAGGTTGTAGCCGAGCACCGCGGACAGCGCGGCGGCCACACCGGCGGTGCGGCCCAGGCCCTGGGAGATGTAGGAGTAGAAGGCGCCGGCGTTGCGGATGTGCCGCGACATCGCGACGTAGCCGAACGTGAACAGCGCCAGCGCGGCACCGATCAGCAGGATGCCGAGCGGGAAGCCGATGACCTGGACGTTGGCCCAGCCGGCGACGATGACGCCGCCGATGACCATGAGCGGCGCAGCGGCGGTCAGCGCGAACGACGCCACGGACGCCGAACCGAGCCGGTCGGCGGCCAGCGCCGACGACAGCGCGGAGCTAGGGGGTGCGGACACGGTGTTGCTCCTTGAGGGGGTGGGGGGTGAGGGGGGGGGGGGGGGGGGGGGGGGGGGGGGGGGGGGGGGGGTGTTGGTTCAGGTGAGCTTCGCCACGGCTTTGCTGACGGCGAGCTCGGTCTCGGCGATGAGCACCCGCAGGGGTTCGTCGAGCACCGCGATGAGCGAGGCCAGGCTGCGTCCGCGGACGTCGTCCCAGGCGAAGGTGGTGCTCAGCCCGGTCGCGAAGGCGAGCCCGGCCAGGATGCGGTCCTCGACGGACATGTCCTCCTGCCGGCGCAGCCGCCCGATGAGCCGGGCAGTGGGCCAGGCCGCATCGTTGACGGACACGGGCATGTATCGGCGCTGCACGCTGAGCAGCCGGCGCGTCTCGACCAGTTGGAGCGCCCCCGCGGCGGTCATCCTGACGGCGATGTCGGACTCGGCACTGAGCCCGAGGTAGGCGAGCCAGTCCCGCACCGGGTGCAGGGTCGGCTCTGCCAGCAGCTGCCCGTGCACCCGGGCGGCCAGCGCGTCCGGCGGCGGCGGCGCGTTGCGCACCGCCACCCCCTCGGCGGCGGGACGCACCAGGTCCAGCAGGCACAGTTCGGCCAGCAGCGCGGCTGCCAGACCGAATCCGACGGCTTTGGCGTGCAGCCGGGAGTCGCCGCTGACATCGTCATGCGTCATCAAGTAGAACTCGTCGGCTATCGGCACGAGAAGGCACCCTACAGAATGGATCTACTCGCTGTCATCGCCGAGCACTCACTGTTTACCTTTGCTCCGCCGCAGGTAGAGTCCTATGTGGATGAATGGGAGCGTTTGCACGCGCAATATTCCCAGCCAGATGCGGCACCGGACGCGACAGGGCAGCCCCGCCTGCCGCACCGGTCGCCGAACCGGCACGGACAGTGAGACCGCCCTGCGTACGCGCGTGGTCCCCGGCCTCAGCGGGCCGGGGAGCCCGTCACGACTGCGTCACCGTGAGGTTGTCCAGGCCCGCCTCGACGAGGCTGGCCGTGCTCGCGTCCGCCGCCTCGACCAGGAAGCGCACGCTCTGGCCCGCGTACGCGGTCAGGTTCGCCGAACCGCTGCCCCACGCGCCGTTGCGGTTGCTGGCCGCGCCCGCGATGGTGGCCAGCACCGTGGTGCCGCCGCTGTGCACGACCGAGATCCGCAGGAAGTCGGCGCTGGAGGAGTTCGACCCGTGCGCCAGGTACCACTGCCAGCTCGCGTTCAGCGTGCCGGTGGCCGGCAGCGTGATCGCGGGCGACTGGATCGAGCTGGTGCCGCCGTCGAGGTCGAAGTCGCCCGCCGCGGTGCCCGCCGACAGGCCGGTGGCCAGGTCGTTGCTGCCCGCGAACGGGGTCAGCTGCTTGGCGCCGCTGGAGTTGGTCGCCTGCGCCGCACCGCGCGCCCACTGGCCGACCGTGGCCGTGTCGGTGCTGTTCGGGTTGACGGTCCAGCCGGTCGCGGTCTCGAACGTGTCGGACCAGACCGTGGTGCCGCCACCGCCGCCGCAGTAGGTCGCCTCCTTGCCGATCACCCGGTACGGGCAGTCGGCCTGCTGCAGCAGCATCAGCACCGCGGCCCGGTTACGGGTCGTCTGCGCGGTGATGACCTCGTCGGGCGGGTAGAAGCCACCGCCGCTGCCGGAGCTGCCCGGGTACATCTCGAAGGTGTACGCCCAGATCCGGTACGTGCCCCACATCCAGTCGATGGACGTGCCGTCGGCGACGTACAGGTCGCTGGACTGCTCCGGGGTGTAGCTGTTGGTCGCGGCCATCTGCTGGCCCAGCGTGGCGAACGTGTTGTACTCGTCGGCGCTCATGCCCGAGGGGTTGTTGGCCGTCGTGTAGCCGAACGGCCACAGGATGAGCTGCGAGTACGTGTGGAAGTCGATGTTGGCCTTGATCTGCTGGACGCCGCCGACGACCCGGCTGTTGACGAAGTTGCGCAGGTTCGTCGACTCCGGCGCGGAGAACGCCGACGGGCCGCGGTACGTCTCGCTGCTGGTCGAGCCGCTCGATCCGCCGCAGCAGCCCCACTGGTAGGACCAGTTGCGGTTGAGGTCGGTGCCGACGTTGGACGAACCGCTGTTGGGCTGGCGGTTCTTGCGCCACGAGCGGTAGCTGCCGGTGGCGATGTCGTACTCGCCGCCGTCGGGGTTCATGTCCGGCACGATCCAGATCTCGCGGCTGTTCACGATGTTCGTGATCGCCGAGTCGGAGCCGTAGCCGCTGGTGAACAGGTTCATCAGGTAGATGGCCATCTCGACCGTGAGGTGCTCACGGGCGTGCTGGTGGTGGTTGAACAGGACCTCGACCTCGTTCTCGTCGGTGGCGACGTTGTCCGAGATCTTGATCAGGGGCATGTTGCGGCCCTCGTAGGAGTTGCCGATCGTCGTCACCCGGAAGATCGACGGGTACGACGAGGCCAGCGAGTTGATGACGGCCATCATCTCGCTGTAGTCGTGGTAGTTGGAGTCGGCCGGCGGGAACGCCAGCGGCTGCGCGTGATCGTCCTGGGTCGCGGCGAGGACCCGGGTGACCGTGAAGCCGAGAGCCTTGATCTTGGCAGCCTCACCAGGGGTGGCGGTGATGTCGAGGATGCCGTGGTCGAAGCCGTCGATGGCCGCGCCCGTGGCGGCGATCGCGTTGCGCTGGGCGAGGGTCTTGATGCCCTGGACGGTGTAGTGGCCCGAGGTGCTGACCTCGGGTCCGACCGGTGCGCCGTCGGCCGGTCCGGTCAGGACCATGGTGCCGGCCAGCGCCAAGGTGGATACGAAGACGGTGAACCGTCGCCGCATGTCTGCCTCCAAGCGGGGGTAAAGGAGGCTCACAGCAGAACACCAGATTCAAGGTCATTGCAATATGTCAATCTAGCTATCACACGATGTTACGGCTCGTGCCCGTCGCAGGCTCCGCAGGCGCGGCCCGCTACCCTGTGCGGCGTGATCGACTCGTACGCGCCCGGCGACGACGCCGAGGTCGCCGCCACGGCGGCACAGGCCGGCGCGGACATCGTCCGTGATCTGTACGGCCGACACCTGGCCCGGATCGACAAGGGCGGCGGCGACTTCGCCACCGCCGCCGACGTGGCAGCCGAGCAGGCGATCCTCGACGTCATCCGCACCGCCCGCCCCCACGACGCCGTCCACGGCGAGGAGAGCGGGCAGACCGGCACCCCCGACGGCACCCGCCAGTGGCTGGTGGACCCCCTGTGCGGCACCCTCAACTACGCCGTCGGCAACATGCTCGTCGCCGTCAACGTGGCTCTGCGCGACGGCCCCGCCGCCGTCGCCGACCCGTTCACCGGCGAAGTCTTCATCACCGACGGCCACACCGCCCGGCTACGCCACAACGGCTCCGACACCCCGCTGACCCCCACCTCGGCAACCCGCCTGGTCGACGTCAACCTCGACGCGCCCTTCCCGAACGCACCCGGCTTCCGCGCCGTGGACCTACTGGCCCACCCCGGCTTCGTCGAACACTTCCGCCCCCGGGTCGTGTCCACCACCCTCGCCGTGGCCTGGGTCGCGGCCGGCAAACGCGCCGCCTACGTCACCGACGGCGGCGACCTGTCCACCAACCTGCACTTCGCCGCCGGCATCGCCCTGTGCCGGGCCGCCGGCTGCGTGCTCACCGGCATCGACGGCGCCCCACTCGGCCCCACCGGCCGTGGCCTGCTGGCAGCCGCCGACCCCGAAACCCACGCCCACCTGCTGTCGCTGATCCGCGACCGCGCCTGACCCCGGCACCGCCGAGCCGCTCGGAGCCCAGCCCGAATCGGGTAGGCTCGTCCTCGATGAAGCTCGTACTGGACCTGCACGACATATACAACAAGGGCCGCGACATCGAGCGGGCCCTCAACGACATCATGGCCGAGGCGATCGCCAAGAAGGCCCCGATGATCGAGATCATCCCCGGCAAAGGCTCCGGCGCCCTGAAGAAGACCGTCCTGCGCTTCCTCGAACAAAAAGAGGTCAAAGCCCTCTACCACCGCGTGGAGAAGGACTCCAAAAACTTCGGCCGCCTCTTCGTGCACTTCAAACACACCACCCCCCGCGGCCGCCGCTGACGCGCGATCTTGCGTGGCGTGTAGGGACGACACACTCGTTCCGGGCATACCGGCAACAGTTCACGCAAGATCGTCTTGATCTTCGCCGCTGCGGGTGGCGAGGAGTCGGTGGGTATGGGCAGGATGTGAGCCGTGCCGTCACCGACCTCGCTTAGCGACATCCGAACCGAGGCCCTCGCCCGCCGCGACCGGGGCGACCTGAACAGTGCCCGGACGCTGCTGGAGCAGTCCCTCGAAGCGGCGATCATGGCCGCCGGCGAGGACCACCCCGAGGTCCTGACCACCGGCCACCTGCTCGCCACCATGCACCGGCAGTCCGGCGACCTGGGCGCTGCCCGCCGGGTGCTGGAGAACGCGCTGTACAACGGCGGCTACCGCTTCGGCGAGGAACACCCGCTGCTGCTGTCGATGTCGTTCGACCTCGCGCAGATCGCCGACGAGCTGGGCAACCGGCACGAGGCCCGCCGCCAGTACACCAAGGTGGCCACGCACGGCCCGCTCACGCCCGGCTTCGACCAGCAGGTCCAGGTCGCCCGCGCCTGGCTCGGCCCCGACGCCCCCGCGCCGGTCGCCCCGCCGCCGGTGACCCCCGCGCCGCCGCCGGCACCGCAGCCGCCCGAGGACAGCACCGCGCTGCTGCCGCCGCCGTCCCGGCCGACCACCTACGTGTCCCAGTCCGTCCCGGCCACGCCGCCGCAGGTCACGCCCGTGGACCAGGCTTCGCAGACCGCACCCCCGGCCTGGCCGCTGCCTGCCTCGACACCGCAGACGGCACCGGCCCCCGCGCCCGACGACCGCACCGCGGTGGTCATGCCGCCACGCACCCCGAGCACGGCGCAAAACGACCCGGCTCCGGCGGTCACGCCACCGGACCCCGTAGCGCCGAACCCGGCCAACGACCGGACCCCGCCTGCGCGGCCCGTCACCCGCGCCGCGGACACCGAGCCCGCGCCCGAGGACGACCGGACCGCGCCCTACGGCCTGACCATGCCGCCGCGCCGCGACCAGTCCGCGACCCGAGCCATGCCCATCGTGCCGACCCCGCCGAGCGTCCCGCCGCGGCAGGACGCCGGGCACCCGCAGCAGTTCCAGCAGCGGATGCCGCAGCAGGGGCAGCAGCAGCCGCACGTCGCGCCGCCGTACCAGGACCAGCCGCGCCGCGACCTGCCGCCGGAGCAGGCCCGCGCCGCCGACGGCCGGACACCCGCGATCCCGGTCGCGCCGCCGCCGCAGACGGCACCGCGCCACCTGCCGCAGCAGCCTCAGCACGTGCCGACGCCGACCGTATTCGCGCCGCCCGCACCGCCACCAGCGGCCCCGCAGCGCCGCAGCCGCGGCCCGGTCATCGCCGCGGTCGCCGCCGCCATCGTCGCCGTGCTCGCCGCCGTGGCGACCCTGGTCGTGGTGATGCTGACGAATCAGGACGGCGAGCAGCCGCAGCCCGGCCCGACCGTCGAAGCCGTGGCCGCCAGCGACGTCTTCGTCACCCGCGCCGCCAACGGCGACATCACCATCACCTGGTTCGACCCGTCCGACGGCTACGCCGCGCAGGTGCTGCTCGGCGCCCCCGAAGGCGAGGAAGTGGCGACGATGGGCAAGCCCGGCAACGGTGAGACGCGATACACCGTCACCGGCCTGAACCCGACCTGGGACTACTGCTTCGTCATCATGAGCATCTACAGCGGCGATGAGCTGCTGCGATCCAAGCCCGCCTGCACCGGCACCGCAGGGGCGACGACGCCGTCGCCCAGCCTGACACCATGAGCGTCCTCACTCGACTTTCACGGTTGACCTGCAGCGCCTAGGATGGCGTCGGCTTCTGGGGAGGACGCCAGTCGGCGAGCGGGGTGGGCTCGGCACACCCCGCGTCATGGGGAGGGGCGATCCGTGGCGGATCTGTCACCGGGCGCGATCACACGCAAGGCACGGACCAAAGGTGGCGTCGTCACCATCGTCACGGTGCTGGCGATGCTCGCCGCCATGGGCCTGACCTGGTTCGGGCTCAGCGCCAACGACCAGGTCTCGGCCGGGTTCGACAGCAGCTCATGGCTGTGGAGCCTCACCCGCGGCGAGATCGCCCGGGTCAACGGCCTGACCGGCAAGGTGGACACCCGCTCGCAGGCGCTGGTCGCCTCGCAGGGCCACTACGTGCAGGTCAGCCAGTCCGACCGGTATCTGATCGTGCGCGACCAGCACACCGGGCGCATCAGCGCCCTCGACCCGGCGACGCTGCAGATCACCGCGTCGCAGGAGTCGCAGGCGGGCCTGGGTGTGTCGGTGGCGCTGCACAACAACGCCGCGTTCGTCATCGACCCGGTGCAGGGCGTGGTGCGCCAGCTGGACCCCGCGACGCTGCAGCCGATCGGCGAGCCGCTGCGCTACCCGCCGGGCATCACCGGCGGCCACTTCGACGGCACCGGCCGGCTCTGGCTGGCCGTGCCCAGCCAGGGCACCGTTTCGGCGATCACGCCCGCGCCGCTGACGCCGCCGTCGGGCGGCACCGGCGGCAGCGGACCGTCGCTGGTGCGCACCGAGCCGGTCGCCGAGGCGTTCCACGACCTGGCCCTGTCGGCGCTCGACGACGGTGTCGCGGTGCTGGACCAGACCAACGGCTCGCTGACGCTGCTGCGCGGCGATACCCTGAAGAAGGTCGAGATCGCCGGTGCCGCGGGCGGTGAGCTGCCGGAACGCTCCAGCGGCAAGGACATCGCGGTGACGGTCGTCGACGGCCGCAAGGTGTATGTCATCTCCGGTGAGCAGGTGCACGAGTTCACGGTGCCGGGCGCGGGCGGGGCGGTGCGGCCCGCGGTGGCATGGTCGGGCTGGTTCTACGTGGCCGACGACACCGCGGGCAAGGTGTACGCGATCGACCGTGAGGGCAAGCTGGTCAACACGATCGAGGCGGGCAAGCCCGGCTTCCGGCTGGAGCTGGAGGTGCGCGAGAACCAGCTGTTCATCAACGCCCCCGACTCCGCGACCGCGCGGGTGGTCAACGACAAGCACCAGGTCCGGGTCGTCGACAAGTTCAACGACGACGTCGTGGGCGGCGACCCGCCGCCGGTGACGCCGCCGCCCCCGCCGAAGCCGCAGATCGGCAAGCCGGGCGCGCCGCGCAACGTCACCGCCGCGTCGGGCGACTCGCAGGTACGCCTGAGCTGGGGCAAGGCCGCCGAGAACGGTTCGAAGATCACCAAGTACGTGGTGGAGGGCGACGGGCGGACCTGGACGGTCGGGGCGCGCAACCGCTCGCTGGTCATCGACAAACTGACCAACGGCAAGACGTACACGTTCACGGTGCACGCGGTCAACGGCAAGGGCGCCGGCCCGACCCGCAAGAGCAACCCGGTGATGCCGACCGGTGACGTGCCCGACGCCCCGACGGGCGTGAAGGCGGTCGAGAAGCCCGACGGCACCGTCGAGGTGACCTGGACCGCCGCCAACGGCCAGGGCCGCAAGATCACGCGGTACGAGGTCACCGCGATCAACGCGGGCAGCGGCGCCCTGATCGGCACCACGTCCGGCGCGGTGAGGCTGGTCGTCAAGGACGGCGAGCTGGAGTACGGCACGCAGTACGCGTTCACCGTCGTGGCGGTCAACGACAAGGGCGCGGGTTCGCAGGTGTCGCAGCCGTCGGGTTCGGTGGTGCCGTTCAACAAGCCCGCGCAGGTGCGCAACCTGTCCGCGGCCACGGTCGGCACCGCCAAGGGCACCATCCGCGTGACGTGGGCGGTGCCGGCCGACAACGGCCGCCCGATCACCGGCTACAAGGTGACCGCGGGCGGCAACACGCAGACGGTCAACGGCACCAACGCGACCCTGAACGGGTTCGGCGACGGCGAGATCGTGTCGGTCGACGTGGCGGCGGTCAACGAGGCCGGCACCGGGGCGAAGGACACCACCAGCGCGAAGACCATCACCGACGCGAAGGTGTCGAACGTGTCGGCCGGCAGCGCGACGTACAAGGGCTTCACGGTGAACTTCGCCTACGACGACGGCGGCGGCACCGCGACCTGCACGGTGACCATCAACGGCGCGGCCCGGGCGGTCGGCTGCAACACCGGCGCGAGCGGGTACGCGGTCAACGAGGTCGCCACCGACAGCGCGTTCACGATCACGGTGTCGGTGCGCAACGCGACCGGCGCGACCGCGACCTCGAACCCGGTGACGGTGCGCACCAAGCGGCTCAACGGCACGATCCGGTGTGTGGGCTGCTCCAACGGCATCGGCATCTACAGCAACTCCCGCCAGCAGTCCAACGAGGCCGTCGGTGACGCCCAGCACGGCGACACGTTCAAGGCGTTCTGCTGGAAGCAGGGCACCGCGGGCAACCAGAGCGGCGACGCCGAACTGTTCGCGGCCGGGGAGAACAGCAACAAGCGCAGCGACAAGTGGATCCAGATCACCTACCGCGGCAACCAGCGCTACGTCCCGTTCATCTGGCTCAACCTCGACGACGGCGACGACTACAACGACGTGCCGCAATGCTGATCCGCTGAGCTTCCCCGGCACGAGCCGCCACGGCCCGTGCCGGGGATTCTCCGTCTTGGCCCCTCTTTCGAGCACAAAGGACCTACCCTCGCCATGAACCAGCCCCTTCCACCGCTGTCCGCCGGCCAGGTGCGCGCGTTCGCCGACCTGACCGAGAAACTGGCCGGCGCGATCTCGACCGTGGTGCTCGGCAAGCCGGAGGTGGTCCGGCTCGGGCTGGTCGCCATGTTCGCCCAGGGCCACGTGCTGCTGGAGGACGTGCCGGGCACCGGCAAGACGACCCTGGCGCGGGCGATCGCGGCGTCGGTGCAGGGCGCGTGGCGGCGCATCCAGTTCACGCCGGACCTGCTGCCCTCCGACGTCAGCGGCGTGACCATCTTCAACCAGGCCAGCCGCGGCTTCGAGTTCCACCCGGGGCCGATCTTCGCCAACATCGTCATCGCCGACGAGATCAACCGCGCCTCGCCGAAGACGCAGTCGGCGCTGCTGGAGGTCATGGAGGAGCGCTACGTCACCGTCGACGGCGTACGCCACGCGGTGCCGCGGCCGTTCATGGTCGTCGCGACGCAGAACCCGGTCGAGATGGACGGCACCTACCGGCTGCCCGAGGCGCAGCTGGACCGGTTCCTGATGAAACTGTCGGTCGGCTACCCCGACGAGGCCGTCGAGATCGAGGTGCTGCGCGGGCACACGCTGCGCTCCCCCGACGCGATCACCCCGGTCACCGACACCAAGACGATCGGCGAGGCCGTCGCGCTGGCGCACCGGGTGCACATCGCCGACCCGCTGTACGCGTACGCGGTGCGGCTGGCCGCGGCGACCCGCGAGCACAAGCACGTGCGGGTCGGCGTCAGCCCCCGCGGCGTGATCGCGCTGACCCGCGCCGCCAGCGCGTACGCGCTGACCGAGGGCCGCGGCTACGTGCTGCCCGAGGACCTGAAGGTGCTGATCGAGCCGGTGTTCGCGCACCGGGTGCTGCTGACCCCCGACGCGCAGCTGCGCGGGGTCACCGCGACCGAGGTGCTGCGCGACGCGGTCGAGGCGGTCCCCGTGCCGCTGCCCGGCCAGGAGTCCCCGACCGGCGAGCCGGGCCCGGCTCCCGCGGCGCGGCACGCCGGATGATCGTCACGCTGCGGGGGGCGGGCCTGACCGTCGGCGGCGTGGCGCTGCTGGCCACCGGTTTCACCTACGGCTACCCGGAACTGGCGGTGCTCGGCGCGACCGCCGTCATCGCGCAACTACACGCGTTCGCGCACGCGGCGCTGCGGCCGCGGCTGTCGGTGACCCGGTCCGTGGACCCCGACCGGGTCGCGCGTGGCGAGGGCAGCACCGTCACGCTGACCGTACGCAACACCGGCCGCTTCGGCGCCGCCACGCTCGTCGCCCACGACAAGTGCGGGCGAGCAGGGCAGGAAGGCGCGACCGTCCCGGTGCCGCTGTTGCGGCTGCGCCCCGGCCGCGACACCGACGTGTCCTACCCGGTGCCCACCGACCGCCGCGGCGTCGTCGACGTCGGCCCGCTGCAGGTCACCCGCCGCGACCCGCTCGGCCTGGTGTCGGTGTCGCGCAGCCACGGCGACACCGCACGGATCTGGGTCTACCCGAAGAGCCACCTGATCCAGGCCGTGCCCGCGGGCATCTCGCGCAGCCTCGACGGCCGCCTCGACCGGGTCCCGCACGGCGCGATCACCTTCGACACCCTGCGCGAGTACGTCATCGGCGACGAGCTGCGCCACGTGCACTGGCGCACCAGCGCCAAGGTCGGCGAGCTTATGGTCCGCGAGCACCTCGACACCAGCCTGCCGCAGCTCGTGGTGTTGCTCGACGACCGGGCCGTCTCCTGGGCCGACCGTGACGCGGCCGGGTCGGCGTCGTTCGAGAGCGCCTGCGAGGCCGCCGCGTCCATCGTCGCCGCCGCGACCCGCGAGGACCTGCCCGTGACGCTGCACCTGGTCAGCGGCCCCGCGGCGGGCGGCGGGCGGATCCGCGGCGCGGCCCGGGGACTGCTGGACCTGCTCGCCGAGGCCGAACCGGCGCCCGGCGGCGAGGAGCTGCTGGTCACCGCGACCAACCGGCTGCGCCAGCACCGCCCCGGCGACACCCTGATCTACCTCACCGGCACCGCCGGGCTGGCCGACCTAGCGCTGGTCTCCGGGCTCAAGGGCCCGTTCCCGTCGGTCGCCGTCGGCGTGCTCGGGCCCAGGCTGGCCGCCGAACCGCAGCCCGCCGGAGTGCTGCTGCTACGCGCCGAGGACGGCGAGGACTTCGCCGCGGTATGGGACGGAGTGACCCGATGGTAGCCCACGGCCTGCGCATCCTCCTGCCGCCGGCACTGATCACGGCGATGCTGGTGCTGTCCGGCCTGGTCGCCGACCGCATCTACAACGGCACCCTGTTCACCGTGCTCATCGCGGGCGCGGCCGCCGGATCGGTGGCGATCAGCCTCGCCCTGACCCGGCTGCGGGCCTGGTCGGTCGCGCCGCTGTCGGTGCTGGGCCTGGCCGGATACCTGGCGTTCGCGCTGAACCTGTCCGCGCAGCGCGCGGGCATCAGCGGGGACCTGCCGACGATCGCCACCGAGGCGCTGCGCGACGGCATCCCCCGGCTGCTCGCCGTGCTGGTGCCGGTCGAGCCGCAGCCCGACACCGTCGCGGTGCCGGTCATCGCGACCTGGCTGGCCGGGCTCATGGCGATGGAACTGACCGTCCGCGCCCGGCGCACCCTGGTCGGGCTGACCCCGCCGGTGCTGCTGTTCGCCGGGGCGCTGTGGCTGGTCGGGCCGGCCGCGCCGCGTACCCCCTGGCCGGCTCTGGCTTTCGCGGCCCTGGCGATCGCGGCGCTGGCGTTCACCGGCCGCGTCCGCACCCCCGAAACCGGCCTCGACCCGGCCACCCGCAAGGCGCTGCGGCTGCGGGCCGCACTCGCCGGCGGCACCGGGTTCGCGCTGATCCTGGCCCTGGTCGCCGGGGCCGCCCCGCCGGTCGCGTCGCAGGTCACCGCCAAGCCGTTCGACCCGCGCAGCCTCATCGACCCGCCGGACCTCGACGCCCTCGACGAGAACCCGCTGATCAGGTTGTCCGGCTGGGCGCTGCAGCCGCAGGAGAAACTGCTCGACGCCGACGTCGCCGCCGACACCCGGATCCGGCTGGCGGTGCTGTCCGACTACGACGGCGTGACGTGGAAGGTCGGGGCGACCTACCGCCCGGCCGGGCGCAGCCTGCCCCGCCCGCCCGGCGAGGTCGCCGGCAAGCCCGTGCAGCAGCGCATCACCATCGCCGGGCTCACCGGCAAACTGCTGCCCGCCGCCGCCACCCCCAGCCACGTCGACGGCATACGCACGGCCTACGACCAGTCCACCGGCACCATGCTGCGCCCGGAAGGGCTGAGCACGGGCATGACGTACACCGTCACGTCGCTGCACAGCGAACCCGACGTGAACCTGCTGCCCGTCGCCGACGTGCCCTCCGGCATGACCCGCTACATCACCCTGGGCCCGAACGTGCCGGACAACATCAGCCGGCTGGCGCAGCAGCTCGGCGCGGACAACGGCGCCCCGTACCAGCGGGCGCTGGCGATCGAGCAGTTCCTGTCCGAGCACTACAGACTCGACCCGCAGGCGCCCAGCGGGCACGCGTACCCGAACCTGGACTTCTTCCTGTTCGGACCGCCCGGCACCGGGGCGGGCAAGGGCACCTCGGAGCAGTTCGCGGCCTCGTTCGCGGTGCTGGCCCGGCTGCTGAACCTGCCCAGCCGGGTCGTGGTCGGCTTCACCGCCCGCGCCGGCAACCACGCCGTCACCGCCGGGGACGCCCTCGCCTGGCCGGAGATCTACTTCACCGACCTGGGCTGGGTGCCGTTCCACCCGCTGCCCGAGCCGAACACCGAGACCAAACCCCTGGAAGACGAGTTCAAGCCGCAGCCGGAGACCTCGCAGCCGCCGCCGTCGGACGAGCCCATCCCGACGCTGGAACCGACCGCCGACGCGCCCAGCACCGCCCCTTCGGCCAGCGGCTCGGCGGCGGGCGGCGCGAACGTGGCCCTGGTCGCCGGCGCGGGCGGCGGCGGGCTCCTGATGCTGCTGCTCGCCGGATTCGTGGTGTTCGTGCTCGTCGCCCGAGGTGCGCTGCGGCGGCGCAGGCTCGACGAGGGCAGCCCCGACTCCCGCATCGAAGGTGCGTGGCTGGAGGTCGGCGACGCGCTGCGGCTGGCCGGGCGGCGCGCCCCGGAACACCTGAGCGCCGCTGAGGTCGCCGCGCACGCTGCCGAGGCCGCCGCACCGGTACGCGGCAAGCACGACGTGCGCCTGGCCGCGCCGACCCTGGACGAGCTGGCCGTCGCGGTCAACCAGACCGTGTTCGGGCCGGGCACGGCCGGTGACACCGAAGCGGAAGCTGCGCGGAGCCGGGCGGTGGCGTACATCGACGAGCTGAAGGCACGCCGCTCCTGGTGGCGACGGCTGCTGTGGACCCTGCACCCTGGCCCGCTGCGCTGGCGGCGGTGAGTAGCGAGCGCAAGGGCCGGACCGACCTGTCCGGCCCTTAGACTCAATCCCATGTCAGAGAACGCCGCGGTGAGGAGACTCCGCCTCGCCCTGGACATGTACGAGGTCGGCGAGCAGATGCAGCGGACACGCCTCAGGCGCCAGCGCCCTACGGCGACCGACGCCGAGATCGAGGCCCTCGTCCGAGCGTGGCGAGTGGCAAGGCCTGCTGCGCCTGTCGGCGATGCGGTCGGGCACGCGTCCGACAGGTTCGCATGAACGTCCTAAGCGACGCGTTTCGCCAGGTGGCGTCCGACCTGAACGGGCGGAACCTGCGCTGGGCGCTGGTCGGTGGATTCGCTGTTTCCGCTCGCGCCGAACCGCGATTCACCCGTGACATCGATATCGCCGTGGCCGTCCATACGGACGCCGACGCGGAGCAGCTCGTACGTTCGCTGATAGGAGGCGGCTACCGCCTGTTCGCTTCCGTTGAGCAGGACACGACGGGACGATTGGCAACGGTGCGGCTGACCCGCAAGGTCACTGCCGAGGACGACGTAGTCGTCGACCTCTTGTTCGCAAGTTCGGGCATCGAACCGGAGATCGCCGCGGCTGCGGAGTTGCTGGAGATCCTGCCCGGCCTGTCGCTGCCGGTCGCAACTGCCGGCCACCTGATCGCCCTCAAGGTTCTGGCACGCGACGATGAGACTCGGCCGCAGGATCTGGCCGACCTTCGTGCGCTTCATGCCGAGGCAACCGCCAAGGATCTTGAAGACGCGCGTGAGGCACTCAAGATAATCACTGAGCGCGGCTATCACCGCGATCGAGATCTTTTGCTCGCATTCGACAAGTCCGCACCGCACGCCGACTGACCTGAGGTCGTTGCCGCGGACCCGACATCACCGCCGCACGACCGCATCAGCCAACCCGCGCGGTCGTACGGCGTGGTATCGCGTCGGCCGCCTCAGGAGAAGCGCTCGCCGCGCATGACGGCCCGTGCCACCTCGCGCAGCTTGTCGTCGTCGGGTTGGAAGCCCTCGGCGATGTCGGGGTGCAGGCCTTCCCTGGTCTCCCGGAGGATCCAGGCGGCGACCTCGTCCTCGCTCTGACCGTCGTACTGGTCGGCGACGCGGTTGGCGGCCTGTTCCAGCGCGGAGGTCAGCTGCGCCTCCAAGGGCACCTGGAGCTTGCGCTCCACCGCGTTGAGGTCGTCGCTGTCGAGCGACACGTGCATCTCCGGCATTGCCCACATCCTTCGGTCGTCGGCCCTGCCCTACCCGGAACGAGCCTGCGCCAAGCATGGCGCACACCGACCACCGGATGCCTGTGCTGACCGGCGTGTCCGCTCCGGCGGCGTCAGTGGCGGACGGGGCAGGTCACGGGCAGTTGGCGAACTCGACGCGGTGGAAGTCGCCATATGGCGGGACCTGAACGCTGACGGTGATACCGCGGCCGAGCGGGGTGTCCTGGTGTGCGCAGACCGTCTTGACGTCGACGCTGGTCCGGACGGTCTGCACCGACTGGGCGCCGGTGCCGGTGACGGTGACGTAGCGGGGGATGTCGCCGCTGCCCACGCCGCCCGTGGGGTAGACGAAGTCGACCCGGATGCGGACCGGCCCCGTGCCGGTCACGGTCGCGGTGATCGTGGCGACGAACTTCGCGCCACTGGGTGCGGCCTCCAGCGACAGGGCTTTGATTTTCGCGGTGGGCTTGGGGCTGGTCTTGGTGCTCGGCTTGGCCCCGGGCGTCTTGGTCGGGCTCGGCGTGGGTTTGGCGGTCGGGCTCGGCACGACGCTCGGGGTCGGACTCGGCGAGGGGCCCCCGGTCGGGCTCGGCGACACCTCGGCCGCGGCGACAGGCACCGGGTCGGCGGCGGGGCTTCCGGCTTTGGTCAAGGCCCACACCACGTAGCCGCCGCCGGCACCCGTGAGCAGCACCAGCAGCGCCGCGACACCGACGAGCGCGTACAGCAGGGCGGGACGCAGCGGCCGGCGGGCGGGCTCGGTCATCGGATCTCCCCTGCGGAGCGGGCGCGGACGCCAAACCGTATGACGGTTGTCCACCCACCACAAGATCGGCCGAACGGCCTACGTCAACCATGGGTTGACGATCCCTCTCGCGTCAACCTAGGGTTGACGGCATGGCTGAGACACCTCGACTCGACGACCTCATCGACGTCATCAAGAAGCGCCACCCCGACGGCGACACGCTGCAGCAACTCAGCGATGCCGTCGTGCTGGGCCAGCACCTCGGCGAACTCGCCGACCATCTCATCGGCCACTTCGTCGACCGCGCCCGGCACTCCGGCGCGTCCTGGACCGACATCGGCCAGAGCATGGGCGTCACCAAGCAGGCCGCCCAGAAACGCTTCGTGCCCAAGGAGTCCGAGGCCACCGAGTCGGATCTGAAGACCTTCGCCCGCTACGACGACGCCGCCCGCCAGACCCTGGTGCTCGCCCAGCAGGCGGCGATCACCGCCGGGCACGACCACATCGGGCCGCAGCACCTGCTGTCGGCCATGCTCGGCAACCCCGCCAGCCCCGGCACCCGCGCCGTCGAGGCCACCGGCACCGTGGCGGCGGTCAGCGCCGCACTGGCCGAACGCTTCCCCGCCACCGGCACACCCGGCACCGGACCGGTGCCGTTCGCGCCCCAGGGCAAGAAGGCCCTCGAACTGACCCACCGCGAGGCCCTGCGCCTCGGCGACGAGCACATCGGCACCGAGCACCTGCTGCTCGGCATCCTCGACCTCGCCGAAGGCGACACCGTCGACCTGCTCACCCGATGCGGTGTCACCAGGGAGAACGCCGAGGCCGCGCTCGCCGGACTCCGCTGACGGAAGCGGCTTCCGACGCCCGGCCCGGATCGCGGCCGGGCGTCGCCCGTCGTCAGCAGGAGCGCAGCCGGCTCGCCTTGTGCACGCCGTCGAACAGGTACAGCTCGGCGGATCGGCCGAGCTCCGTCGCGTACGCCCGCAGCGACGTGCAGGCCTCGGCCTGCAACGCCGAGTCTGCGCTGTCCAGGTAGACGCGGAAGGAGTTGTGCGAGGTGTCCGCGGCCACCAGGTGCGACACCCAGCCGCGGGCCTCGAAGCGCGTGCGCAGTTCCTCATGGACCTCGCGCGTGTCGTGCACCTGCGGCAGCAGCAGCACGGCCGCGGCCAGCGCCGCGCCGACGCCCATCGTGCCGATCGTCCACCACCGCACCGACCACGCGGACGGCGCCGGCCGCGCGTCGGCGGGGATCCGATCGAGCCGCATCGCGCCGTACGCCAGCATCGCCGCGCCGGCGCTGATCCACACGCCGTTGCCGGCGAATCCGCGCTGGAAGTCTGCCTCGTCGGTCACGCCGGTGGTCGACAGGAAGTAGTTGGCCGCCGTCAGGACCAGCAGCAGTGCCCCGCCGACCTTGACCGCCGCCGGCAGCGCCCGCAGCAGCGGCCAGAACTTCGCCATCGGCAGCTGCCCGAAGTAGCTGCCGTTGACCGCCTTCATCACCCCGATGAAGCAGGCGAAGGTCAGGGCGAACGGCACGAACACCACGCCGATCGGGATGCGCGGCCCGCCCGGGAGCAGCGTGTCCACCACCATGAGCAGGAACAGCCCGGAACCCGCCAGCGAACCCGCGATCAGCTTGCGCATGGGCGCGATCGTAAGGCGCGCCGTCGATTCTGTCCGACCCGTGCCCAGCGCGGACCCGCCGCGTCGAGGCCCGGATACGACGTGGGGCCGGGGCGCCCTCGCGCACCCGGCCCCACGTGCCCCACCGCTAGCCTGTGATCGTGCCCTGGCCGGTGATGTCGGCCAGGTCGACGACCCGCGGATCGGCCACGACGCCCAGCCACAGCTTCTCAGCGGGCTCGGTCACCTTGTCCGTCCTGGTCTCGACCGGGAACACCACCGACACCTGGCCGGCCGGGATGGTTCGGCAACCCAGGTACGGCGTGAAGTCCAGCAGGAGTTTGGCAGTGTCGGGCACCGTCGCGGCGCATACGCTCAGATCCTGGGACAGCGGCCGGGACAGCGTCACCGTGAACGCCAGCGGCTGGCCCTCGGCGGCGGTCGCGTCCGAGACCCGCAGCGAGGCGCGGGTGCGGAACACGGCCACCTGCGGGTCGTGGTCGCTGGCCCCGCGTGCGCCGTCGCCGTCGTGGTCGGCGGCCCAGTCGGCGTTGATGTGCGCCGCCCGGATCTTCACCAGGTCACCGTAGAGCTCGTCGTTGACGAACAGGTGGTCCAGCGTCTGCGCCTGGCCCTGGAACACGTACGAGTAGGCGCTGCCGGGGACCTGCGCGGCCAGGTCGGCCCACAGGTTGTGCAGACCCAGGTCGTACAGCGGCTTGAGCTGGTCCGACGGGGTGTCGCTGTCGGACATGGCGATCGGGTCGTCCGGCCGCGGGAACACGTTCAGGTCGCCGCCGTACACCACCCGGGCGTGCGGGGACGCCGCCTCGATCGCGGCGACGATCGCCGCGCCGTAACGGGCCTGCTCGGTGCGCTGTCCGACCCGCGCCTGCGGGGTCGAGGAGTAGTGGTTCGACACCGCCCACAGCTCGTAGACGTCCGCGCCGCCCGGCTGCGCCGCGACGGTGAACCGGGCCACCTGCGGGGCACGGGTGAACACGTTCGACCCGTCCACACCGGTGGACGTGTCCGCATCCGACGGCAGCACCGCGTTGAGCGACTTCGGGTTCTGCACGTCGGCGTTGTAGCCCAGCGCCGCCGACCGGAACTGCACGCCCGGCGTCGCCGTCAGCACCGCCGACGGGGCCGCCAAGGTGAGCCGGTCCGTGCGGTACAGGAACCCGGCGACGATGCCCCGGGCGTCCGCGCCGTCACGGTCGTACGCCGCGTCGTAGGCCGGGCCGCCCGCCGCCGCGCCGGCGAGAGCCAGCTCCTGCAGCGTGTCCGGCTTGCCGTCGGCGTTGTTCACGTCGCCGCAGACCAGCGCGCCGCCGGTGACGGTGCAGATGTCCTGGTCCTCGGCCTCCTGCACGAGCAGCAGGTCGGGGCCGTGCAGGTCGTTCGCGATCTGCGACGCCAACGCGCCCAGGTGCGCCTGGTAGTCGGCCTCGTTGAGCGGCACGTAGTCGAACGGCGGCGACACCCCCGGGCAGCCGGAGTTGCCCAGGTAGTCGCAGCCGTCAAACGGGTCGTCGCGGAAGTCGTACAGGTTCTCCACGTTGTACGTCGCCACGGCCAGCTCACGGTCCCGGTTGATCGGGGCGGGAGCGTTGTTG
Source organism: Catellatospora aurea (assembly GCF_042663325.1). Taxonomy (NCBI): domain Bacteria; kingdom Bacillati; phylum Actinomycetota; class Actinomycetes; order Micromonosporales; family Micromonosporaceae; genus Catellatospora; species Catellatospora aurea. Next base: position 19,204 of record NZ_JBHTAC010000030.1, on the reverse strand, counting down.
GCCGACGGGTCCGCGCCCGCGCCGAAGTCGGCGGAGGCGACCTGGATGCCGTACTTGTCGAAGGAGAAGTTCAGACCGCCGACCGCGTCCGCGGCCAGCACGTCGAACGTGTGCGCGGGCGGCAGCAGCGCCGCCGTGTCCTGCGCGGTCCACTTGACGCCGGTGGTGCCCAGCATGATCCGGGTGCCGTTGCCGTCGTCGAAGACGTGCGCGGTGTCGTTGTCCATCGGGTGCGCGTCGCGGTACACCCGCCGCGTCAGCGGGTCGGTGCGGTCCAGCAGCGGGTCGTCGACGTCGAGGACGTACACCTCGGAGTCGGCGGTCGAGGCGAACACGTCCCGGCCGCTGGCCGCGACACTGCCCGCACGCACCCGCAGCTGCTCGCCCTCGTGGCGCTCCCAGAACCGGTTCGCCGCGGCGAGGTCCTGCGGCGGGGTGGCGTCGGTGACGGCGGTGTCGGTGACCCCGGACTCGATCACGCGGACCAGCGACGCCGAGGACAGCTGGGTCATGAAGAAGTACTCCGAGACCCGCGCGCGCACCACGACCTCGTCGCCGACGGTCGGCACGTAGCCGCCGATCAGCGACGTGAAGCCGCCCATGAACACGAAGATGCCGTCGGAGCTGGTCGGGTCGCCGTCGGTCGCGCCGGTGCGCGACTGCAGGTAGAAACCGTACTGCGCGGCTCCGGCCGAGGTGCGGGCCAGGGTGCGCTGGGTGATCACGCCGCGCACGTCGTACAGCGCGCTGCTGGTGCCCGTGCCGGAAGCCGGGGCCAGCGGCGAGCGGTCCTGCACGCCGTTCTCGGCGTCGGTGGTCGGGCCCTGCACCTCGCCGACGCTCAGCACCCGGTTCACGGTGACGGTGAACCCGCAGGTCGAGGTGGTGCCGTCGGTGTCGGTCGCGGTCATCGTCACGGCGTACGACCCGAACGGCAGGTCCGCGTCGGCGGTGACGGACGCGCTCGCGGTGCCGCCGACGGCGTCGGCCGGGGTGAACGCGGTGCGCGTGATCGTGCCCGCCGCCGGGGCGGGGACGATGTTCGTGACGGCGAGGTCGACGATCGTGTCGTCGGCGTCGGTCGCGGTGACCGCGCGGACACCCGCCTGCCCCTGGGCCACGGTGAGCGCGCCGCCGCAGGTCAGGGTCGCGGGGGCGTCGACGGGTCCGCCGCCTGCGCTGTGCGCGCCGAGGCCGTCGACGGTGTCGGTCGCGTAGCCGACCCAGCCGGTCGCCGGGTCGAACGCGTCGCCGGGCTCGGTGTCGCCGAGCGACACGGCCGCGTCGCGGCGGATCGTGTTGTCGGCCGTGCTGGCAAGGCCGGTGCCCCACTCGGTGCCGGGGTCGGTGCCGACCTGGCCGAGCGAGTCCACGACCGTTCCGCTCGCGCCGCCCTTGCGCAGCACGATCGCGTCGTCGCCGTTGTAGAAGCTGGCGGAGCTGGTCTGGTCGGCCTGCGCCAGGATCGCGGCGTTGGCGCTGGCGTGGGCCAGCACGAACACGTCACCGTCGGCGACCGTGCCGGTCAGTGCGATGGTGCCGCCGGCGGTGGTGGCGCCGTTGAAGTAGAACTGCACGACGTACTGCCCGGCGGCCAGGTCCACGGCCGAGCCGGTGCCGTTGTAGAACTCCAATGCCTTGTTGTTGGAGCTGCCCTCGACGTACTCGGAGATGAGCAGGTCGCTCGGCGCGGCCAGGGCGGCGGGTGACGCCGCGGTGAATCCGGCCAGCACGGCAAGCACAACAGCGGCGCGCATAGTGCGACGCATCGATATCCTCCCGGGGTTAGGAGGATGACCCTACTGGCCGGTCACGAAGAGGTAAACCCGCCTCGATGACTCACGGGTGAACACTGTGGACCCACGGTGAGCCCGCGCAGGTCGCGGCGCCGTCACCGCCCTGGAGCCGGCCCCGGTCCCGCACAGTTGCCCTGCCTGCCCGTGACGATGAGTGTCGGGCCGTCGAAGTCGACGGTGCCGGTCTGGCCGTCCCGCCACCGGAGCCTCAACTGATGCGGGCCGGTGAACTCGACCAGATCAACGAAGTCGTAGGAACTGCCGTCGGACTCGACGAAGCAGTCGATGTCCTCCCGCGCCTCCCGGCTGAACAGGCCCGCTCGCGACCGCAGCCACAGATAGGGGCGGCCGGAGAAGGCATCTCGGCTGACCACCTCGAACCTGCCGTCCGCGGAGACCGCGACGGTCCGCGCGGGCACGCCGCGCAAGCTCAAGGTGTCGAGTTCCCCGCTGACGACCCAGGTGCCGGTGGCGCACAGGGTCACGACGGCGGCCGCCACGTAACCGAGCCCTCGCGCCCGGACCGAGCGGACGCCGAACACCGGCCCGGCCACGGCCAGCAGCAGCCCCGAAAGGCAGATGAGCACGAAGGAGATCGTGCTGCCGTGATCGAGCAGGACGACCCACAGCCCCGGATCACGGGTGATCGCCAAGGCCGCGCCCACCGCGAGCACGGCGAGAAGCCACATCACACCACCCGCCGCGGCCCGCATTCTGCTGCGGCGCGGCGTCACCCCGTCCGGCGTCATCGCGCCAGGCTGCCATGCGGCGGGCCGTCGCGCTGTCCCGGACCACGCCGCGGCACCGGCACGGGGGCATCGTCAGGCGCGCTGTTCCCGGGCGAGCGCGCGGTAGATGAGCACCGCGGTGACGGCGAAGTAGAGGGCCATCATGGTGAAGGCGCGGGCGAAAGCGGCCGGATGGATGCTCTGGCCGACAACTGTCAGCGGGGTGAGAAGCGCACCGGCAAGCGCCAGCGCCCACAGCGCCACCGCCCAGCGCGGTGCCCCGCTCAGGAACCACCGAAGGTAATGCCACATGGCGAGCGGGCTGTTCCGGTTCGGCATACGGCGCATCGACACGATCATGCCCGGCAGGACGACCGGGAAGACGAGCAGGAACGACACGTGGGCCAACGTGTCGTCGCCCGTGTTCGCGGGCAGCCAGCTCCAGACCGCCAGCGCGGCGCACGCTGCGGCCACCGCCACCGAGGCACGGTGCAGCCAGGTGATGTTCGTCGAGGTCACGGGCATGATCGTACGAGCGGTGTCAAATCATGTACGGCCTCTGACCTGCGGCTTCGCTCAGTCGTGCGCGATCCGGTGGCGGCGCGGCGGCACCCGGGTGACCAGCTTGTCGACGCCGGTGAAGCCGCTGACGTCGACCAGGCAGCCGTGCCGGATGTTGCCGAGCAGGGTCTCGCCCCGCCGCTGCACGAGCATGACGTCGCCCATCGGGAAGCTGTGCACCGTGCCGTCGGCGGCGACGTGGTGGCACCCGTCGTCGCCCAGCACGAGTGAGTCCTTGGCCCCGCGCAGCCGCCGGGCCAGCGACGGTCGCAGCAGCTCACCCTGCGGGGTGAACGAGCCGGCCGGGCAGCCGGTCCGGGTCATCCCGTCGAGCGCGATGTCGACCCCGACCGGGACGACCAGCAGCGCCGAGGACAGCCACGACGCGGCGGCCGCCCGTACGTCCGCCGGGCCGAGCCGGGCCGCGGCGGCCGCCTCGGCCTCGCCGAACTCGTCGTACACGGCGAACAGCTCCCGGTGCCCGGCGTCGGCCAGCGGAGCCTGGGCGTGCGCCTGCTCGGCGGCGGCGAGCACGCCGAGGCGTTCCAGCCCGGCTCGCAGTCGCGGGTCCTCGGCCGGGGACCGGGTGTAGCGGGTGACGACCGCTGCCAGCTCGGCGAGCGCGGGTTCCTCGGCGGCCAGCCGCAGCAGCTCCTGCCACAGGACGCGGGCGGCCACGGCGCTGTCGCGCTGCCGGTTCTTGCCGCGCAGGTGCAGGCTCAGGCCCAGTTCCAGCCGGTCGCCGCCGGCAGGGGTCGACCATTCGGTGGACCAGGCCTTCACCACGGCCCGTTCCAGCAGCGCCTCGGCTCGGGTGCCGAGCACCCGCAGCAGCAGGAACGCCTGCGGGCCCGAGGTGGCGGTCACGGCGATGGCGGGCGCGACGACCTCGTCGGCGTACCAGGCCGGTCCGGCCGGGCCGCCCGACGGGCTCGTCGTATGGGCGGCGCGCGGCCCGGCCGGCAGCCGCAGGCGCAGCCCGGCCGGGGGCGGGCCGGTGCAGGTGAGCACGGCGTTGCCCGCGGAGAACCAGCGGGCCAGGTGGGCGCGGACCTCGTCGGCGGTGAACCGGTGCGCGTCGACGGCGGGCCAGCGCAGCAGGCCGGGGCCGGTCGGGCCGAGCCGGCGCGCCAGCAGCGACGCCCACGGGTCGCGCACAGCGTCGTCGACGTCGAGGTCGAGCTCGATCGCCCGGTCGGCGGCGTCGAGCTGCCGTGCGGTCAACACGAGGCCGCCGAGATCGGGGTTCGCGACGAGCGCGGCGAGGTCGGTGAGGTCTTCGGCGACCCGGGTCGGCTCACCGGACAGGGTGAACGACGTCTCCAGCAGTCCCGCCGTCTCATCGGGCTCCGCGAGCAGGCTCACCAGCAGGTGCCGGGTGACCAGGTGGGTGATGCCCAGCTGATCGACGTCCTCGTCGCGGGCGCCCACCGCGAACGCCAGCGTGGCCGTGAATTCGCCGGGCATTTCCTGCCAGAGCACCCGTACGGTGTCGATCTCCTCCCGCCGCATGCGCGGATAGTACGAGCCCGGGTCAACCGGCGGTTGATCCGAATGTCACCTGAGCTGGCCGAACGGTCGGACATGGCGTCTCGACGGGCCGCCAGGACGGACCGCGGACGTGATCTGCCGGGACCGCCCACCGGGCAGGATCACCGTGCACACTGCTGATCAGAATCGGAGCGACAATGAACAAGCGCGGGCGCATCGCGATCATCGCGGGCGCGGTGCTCGCCACCGGCACCATCGGTTTCGCCGCCATCCCGGCGCTGGCCGATGACAAGCCAGACGCTCCGTACAACGTCGTGTTGCAGGAGTCGCACCAGGGCAGCGAGGCCGAGGACTTCACCCGCAACTGCGCCGAGGTCGGTGACATCGGTGACAGCAAGGACGGCTGGGTCTTCAACGCGCCGTCGAACGAGTTCGACAAGGTCGTCGGTGTGAAGGCGACGTTCGACGACGGCGACTCCGAGATCGAGACCTTCATCCGCACCGGCGACGCCGACGCCTACCCGGACGGCTTCGCCAACGCCGCGAACCCGCACCTGGCCTGGGTCGTCGTGCCGCACGGCTGGGAGCTGGTGACCGCGCAGGCCAAGCTGACCGTCAAGACGAACGGCAAGGACAAGGACGCCGACAAGCTCAAACTGGTCGTGACGCACACCTGCGCCGGCAAGGACACCCCGCCGCCCGCGCCGAGCCCGTCCGCCTCCCCGAGGCCGGAGCCGAGCGTCTCGCCGTCGGCGTCGCCCGAGGCGAGCGTCTCCCCGTCGGCCTCGCCCGAGGTGAGCCTGTCGCCGTCGCCTGAGGTGAGCGCTTCGGCGTCGCCGGAGGCCAGCCCGTCGGCCGACGTCACGCCGCAGCCGGAGGAGTCGCCGTCGCCCGAGACCAGCCCGTCGCCGGAGGCGTCGGCCTCCCCGGAGACGAGCCCGGAGCCCGAGCAGTCCCCCGAGCCGAGCTCCTCGCCGGAGGTCGGCACGTCGCCCTCGGCCGAGACCGGCACCTCGCCGTCGCCGCAGGTCAGCGAATCGCCGCAGCCCGGCACGTCGCACAGTGACACGCCTTCGGTCTCGGCGAGCCCGTCTGCGGAGACCGGCACCCTGCCGCGCACCGGCGCACCGCTGGCGGGCATCGCGCTGGCCGGTGTCGCGCTGGTCGGCCTGGGTGCGGTGGTGCTGGTGATGACGCGCCGCCGCCGCGAGCACATCGCCTGAGCTGTGACCGCCTGCTGAAAGAGGGCTCCCCGTCCACGGGGAGCCCTCTTTCGCGTATCGGCAGGTCGAAGACTGCACGTCCGGCCAGGGCAGAGTCCGTCACGAAGGGCCTTACTCTCTACGCCATGCGAAACCCCTTCCGCGCGCTGCACCCTCGGCAGCTCCGCGGCCTGCGGCTGTTCCTCGTCATCACCGTGGCCGCGCTGGTGGCAGGCCTGGCGGGCACGGCGCTGCTGCCCGCCGAGCACCGGGGGCTGGCCGTCGGGCTGATCCTGGCCGCGGGTCTGGCCGCGGGCTGGTTCACGGTGACCGGCTTCCGTCCCGTGTGGACGGCGGTGGCCGCGGTGATCGGTTTCCTGTTCGTCGTGATCATGTTGCGCGAGACCGGGCCGAGCCTGCTTCAGCTGCGCGGCGGCCTGGTGGACGCGCAGGTCGTGTCGTTGCGGGAGAGCAGCGGGCCGACCGGCCGCTACCACTATGCGCTGGCCGCCCACTCCGGTCGGGCCCTCGGCGGCGAGCTCACCGTCGACGAGGCGGCCTACCGGATGGGCGAGTCGGTGACCGTGGTCGAGGAGCCGGACGGGCTGGCACATCCGATGCTGCCCAGCGAGCTGACCGAGCACCGGCAGAGCTGGCTCGCGGTCACCGTGCTGTATCTGGCGACCGCGGTGCTGTGCCTGCTGGCGGGGCGGCCGCGGCGGGCGAAGGCGAGCTGATCCGGGTCACCGGCGGGACTCCAGCCAGGGGCGCAGCACCGGCAGCACGGCTGCGGCCTGCATGGCCTGCATGTGGTCCAGTCCGTCGAGGACGGCGACGTCCCAGCCGAGCGCTTCGAGTGCGGCCCGCTCGCGTCGCACGGGTCCGGCGATGTCGACGGTGACGCCGCCCCACTGCTCGCCGTACTCCATGGTGTCGGCGGAGCCGACGACGCACAGCCGCGGGCAGGTCAACAACGGCTGGGCGGCGCGGTCGTCGAAGTCGCGCAGCGACTCGTACAGCGTCACGAACTGGCGGGTCTGGTCGACGGTGGTGACGACCGAGACGGTCGACCAGTCGCCGGGCACGGTCTCGGTCGGCGTCGGCGGGTGCTGCACGGCCGCCAGGGACGCCGCGTGCGCGGCGGTGGTCACCGCGAGCATCGCCGCGTACGGGCCGCCGACCGGTGGGTAGCCGCCCATGACCAGGGCGGAAAGCCGGTCGGTGTGCAGTGCGAGCTGCTGGCCGAGCAGCCCGAGCCAGGAGTAGCCGTAGAAGGCGAACCGGTCGGCGCCGGCCGCGTCGGCGACGGCCAGCAGGTCGCGGGCGGCGTTGGCCGGGGTGAGCGTCTCGGGTTTCGGGTGTGCCATGACGTGGCCTTCGTAGTCGAAGGCGACGACCCGGAAGCGGTCGCGCAGTCCGTTGATCAGCGACTGGCCGAGCGCGGGGTCGGCGCCCCAGGCGCGCATGGCCTCGGCCTTCGGGCCCTTCAGCGGGACCGGGTCGACGGGCAGCAGCAGGACGGGCCCGTCGCCGTGCGCCTCGAACCCGATCATGCTGCCGTCGTGCAGTCGTACGCTCGCCATCAGCATCTCCTTATGCCGTAAAGTATTCTTTGGCGAAGACATTAGCTTACGGTGTACGGAGATGCCACATGACGTTGTACGGCGGCCAGGGCGACCCTGCGCGGACCATGGCGCTGCTGTGGCGGGCGCACTCCCCCACCGGCTCCGACGTGCCCCGCGTACGCCGTGCCGCCCCCGGCCCGAAGCAGGGCCTCACCGTCGACGCGATCCTCGACGCCGCCATCGCGATCGCCGACACCGACGGCATGGACCGGCTGTCCATGCGCGCCGTCGGCGAGCGGCTGGGCACCTCGGCGATGGCGCTCTACACCTACGTGCCGAGCAAGCGCGAACTCGTCGACCTCATGTACGACCACGCCCACGCCGACTGGCCGCAGCGGTACCCGCTCGACGGCGGCCCGCGAGCCGCGGTGCGGGCCTGGGCCGACGACCTGTGGGACCGCTACCTGCGCCACCCGTGGCTGCTGCAGGTGTCCTACGCCCGGCCGGTGCTCGGCCCGCACGAGCAGGCGGTCCTCGAATCGCTGCTGGAGGTCCTGCACGCCGCCGACCTGCCCTCGGACAGGCTGCGCCCCGCCGTCAGCGCGCTGTTCCACCTCGTGCGGGGCGCCGCACAGACGGCCACCGAGGCACGGGCCGCCGCGGCCGCCACCGGAACCTCCGACCAGGATTGGTGGACTGAACGCTCCGCCGTGCTCAGCCGCCTGGCACCCGACTTCGCCCAGCGCTTCCCGCGCTCGACGGCCCTGGCCGGATCATCGTCCACGGCCGACTACGACCCGGTCCGCCAGGGCAAGGACGCCCTCGACGGCGGACTGCATCTGCTGCTGGACGGCCTGCTCGCCGACGGCGGCGCAGCCGCCTGACAGGTCCAGCGCGCCACCGGGAAGACGCTCGTCGCGACCGCGGGATCAGGGCGTGAGGCCGCGTAGCAGCAGCGCCAGCCCTTCGCCGAACTCGCGCTGCGGAGTCACGCCGCGCGCCGACACTGCCGTCTCCGCCAGGTACGGGTACTGCTCGCCGAGTGTGGCCAGCACGTCGGTGCCGGCCCCGGACAGCGGCCCCAGCCCTTCGGCCTGCAGCGCGCCGATCAGGTAGCTCACCAGCGCGCGGAACGCGATGACGCGCCGCTCGCCGGCGAAGCCCGCCCCGGCCAGAACGCTCAGCATGGCTTCTCCGCTGCGGCGTACGCCCGGGGAGGCGTGCCGGTGCACCAGCAGCAGCGGCACCATGGCCGGGTGCGCCTGCACCGCCAGCCGGATGCGCTCGCACAGCTCGGCGATACGTTCCTGCCAGGTGGGCAGGTCGGGCACGGTGAAGTCGACGCCGCCGAGCACCAGCTCCACGACCAGCCGTTCGAGCTGCTCCCGGTCGGTGACGTACCGGTAGAGCGACATCGTGCCCATGTTCAGTTCCTGCGCCACGGTGCGCATCGTCAGCACGGCGAGGCCGTCGCGGTCGACCACGGCCAGGGCGGCGGCGGCGAGCTGGTCGGTGGTCAGCGATCGCTTGCGGGGCACGGCTTGACAGCGTACAAGATACGCTTATAGCGTCGTAGGCGTACGTTGTACTCCTACGAAAGGCGTACTCATGGCCAAGCTCGTACCCGGCGATCGGGCACCCTCCGCCGAGCTCACCGCCGTCACCGGCGAACCGATCCGCTTCCCCCACCCCGGCCGCATCGTGCACCTGCAGTTCCGGCGCTTCGCCGGCTGCCCGATCTGCCACCTGCACCTGCGCTCGTTCGTCCGCGCCACGGACCGGCTCGCCGAAGCGGGCGTCCGCGAGATCGTGTTCTTCCACTCCGGAGCCGACGAACTACTCGAACACGTCACCGACCTGCCCTTCCCCTGCATCGCCGACGGCGAGAAGCACTGGTACCGGGCCTTCGGCGTCGAAGCCGGGGCACGCTCGCTGCTCAACCCGCGCGCCTGGCCGGGAATCGTGCGCGGCATCGCGGTCGCCCTCTGGCTCCTGCCGCAGCGCAAAGCCCACCTGCCCGCGACCAGCCCGACCGGCGGCCGCCTCGGCCTACCCGGGGACTTCCTCATCGGGCCGGACGGCACCGTGCTGGCCGCCAAGTACGGCGAGCACGCCGACGACCAGTGGAGCGTCGAGGAGGTGCTCACCCTGGCCCGTGCGGCCGGGCACACGAACGCCCAGGTGTGAGCCCGGAGCACACGGGTTCCCCGGGTGGTGCGTCCGGCACGTACGATGCCGAGCCATGTTCGCCTCCCGGCTCGCCCGCACCCGTGGCCTGATCGCGCTGACCGTCGTGCTCACGGCCGGCTGGCAGGCGGCCGCCCACCACTTCCCGGACCGGCTGGTGTCGATCGGCATCCTGATCCAAGGGGCCGAGTTCGCGGCGGCGATCGCGTTGCTACTGCTCCTGGTGCTGCGGCCGAGCGGGGAGCGGACCACCTTCGACGTCCGGGCGGGCGCGTTCACCGCCTCGTCGCGGCAGTGGCTCGGCATCCACCTCGCCTGGGTCATGATCGCCGGGGTCCTGGTGGGTCCAGGTCCCGGCGAGACCTGGGCCGAGCTGAGCCTGTTCGACATCCTCGTTGACATCCCGATCGCGCTGGTCGCGGTCGGCGGCGCGTTGCTGTCCTGGTGCGACCTGCCCCGCCTGGAACTGTGGCCCGACGGTGTGCGGGTGCGCCGGCTGCGCTCCGCGGTCACGCCCTGGGCCGCGCTGCGGCGCGGCACCCCGCTGCGCCCCCGCCGCAACGAGCAGAACCTCGCCCTGCCCGTCGACCAGCCCGACCTCGTGCCACCGGTGTTCGCCAAGAACCCGCAGATCCCCCTCGGCTGGGACGCCGACCCTTGGTTCGTCGCCGACGCCATCCGCTGGTACGTCGACCATCCGCAGGACCGCAAAGCCATCGGCACCGAGGCCGAACTCGTGTTCCTCCGGGCCCGAATGGCCACCCAGTCCGAGTGAGCCGCACGCCCTTGCCGAACCGGCCGACCGGGCGGATGATGACCCCCGTCGTTGATCATCAGGAAGGTGCGTACGCCATGCTTCGGGTCCTTGGCCGCGGTGCGCTCGTCGGTCTGGCCGCCTTCCTGGCCGCCGGCCTGGTGGGCATCCTGCTCGGCGACGACGCGGCCGGCTTCGACGCCGCGCACGACCTGGTGGTGCCCGTCGTCGCGCTGGTCGCCGCGGGAGTCGCGGCCTGGCTGCTGAAACTGCGCCAGCCGGTGCTGGTCCCCGTGCTCGGCCTGGTCGTCAACATCGCCATGAACCTGGCCCTGCGCTGGTACGTGACCAGCGCGATGACCGACGACGAGGGCGTGCTCCACCTCGACCGCCAGCCGTTCGAAACCGGCGGGAGCGTCCTGTCCGCGCTGTCGCTGCCCAGCCCGCTGCTGCACGGCGCCTACCTCGTCGTGCTCGGCGTCGTCGGCGCGGTGATCGCGGACAAGGTCGCGCAGGCCAACGCGGAGATCGACGCCTCCGCCCGGCAGCGCTGACCGCGACCCGCGCGTGACGGGGCGTTCACAAGTTCCACAATCACGAAATGCTGACCCCCGGGCGGGCGGCACCTGTGCAACATCTGGCAGGGCGAGTTCCCGGCCCGCAACACCGCCGCCGACGGGCACCTGGGCACCGCGCCGGTGAAGTCTTATCGGCCCAACGGATACGGCCTGTACAACGTCGCGGGCAACGTGTGGGAGTGGTGCGCGGACTGGTTCAGCGTCGACTTCCACGTCACCGGCCCACGGGTCGACCCGACCGGACCGGCCGACGGCGCGGCGCGGGTGATGCGCGGCGGCTCGCACATGTGCCACGAGTCGTACTGCAACCGCTACCGCATCGCGGCCCGCTCCTCCAACACACCCGACAGCTCGGCGGGCAACATCGGCTTCCGGGTCGCCGCAGGCTGACCGCCCGCGCCTGGCGGGGCGGGCCGGACCGTGGCACGCCATGGGCGACAATACCGGCATGTCGGCTATACGGCGACGCCCGATTCTCCGGGCGCTGATCAACAGTGTGCTGCTGCTGGTCCTGTACTTCGTCGTACCGACCGACATGGGTGACAGCCCCGCGAGACTGGCCATCCGCGTCCTGCTGACGTTCGCCGGGCTGATCCTCGCCGTGCTGCTCATCCTGCACCAGGTCCGCCGCCAGCTCGACGTCGCCGAGGCCCCGCTGACCGGCCTGCTCACCGCCCTGGTCGGCGGGGTGCTGTTCTTCGCGCTCGCCGACTACCTCGTCGCGGCCCACGCGCCAGGCCAGTTCGTGGACTTGGCGACCCGCCTCGACGCGCTGTACTTCGCGGTGTCCACGCTGGCCACGGTCGGTTTCGGCGACGTGCACGCGCAGGGCCAGGTCGCTCGCGGTCTGGTGACCGTGCAGATGCTGTTCAACACCGTCGTCATCGCCACCGGCCTGTCCGTGCTGTCCAAGCAGATCGCCGCCCGCGCCCGCGAGCGCCGCGGCGGCTGACCCGGCCCCTTCGCTTAGTCTCACCCTCCGCCCAACCGGAGCCGTCGCCGTGCCCGTCGACCGGGTGAGTGCGACAACCGGAGGTTAGATGAACGGGGAACAAGAACGGGAGTACGTCGCGTACGTGACCGCCCGGCTGCCCGCGTTGCGGCGGATCGCCGCGCAACTGGCAGGCGACCCGCATCGGGGCGACGACCTGGTGCAGCAGGCCATCACCAGGCTCTACGTGAAATGGCGGCAGGCGAGCCAGGCCCGCAACCTCGACGCGTACCTGCACACGATCCTGGTGCGGACCTTCCTCGACGACCGCAGGCTCGCCTGGAGCCGGGTGAGCCTGTCCTCCGACGCGGGCAGCGAGCAGGTCGCCTCCCCCACGGACGTGGACACCCGGATGGTGCTGCGGGTGGCACTCGGCCAGATGCCGCCGCGGCAACGTGCCGCGGTGGTGCTCCGCTTCCTCGCCGACCGCTCGGTCGAGGAGGTCGCGGAGATCCTCCAGGTCTCGCCGGGGACGGTGAAGAGCCAGACCTCCGACGGCCTGGCCACCCTGCGGCGGCTGCTCGGCGAGCATCCCGCCACGGCGACCACAGCGAAGGGAGCAGACCGTTGAGGGACGAGGAAGTGCTGGGCGCGTTCCGGGAGGACCCGCTGCCGCCCTCGGGCGTGGACGTGGCGCGGGCCGTGCGCACGGGTCGGCGCCAGCGCCGGATGCGGAGCGCGGGCCTGGCCGGCGCGCTGGCGCTGCTGCTGGCGGGCGGAGCGGCGGTGCCGTTCTGGTTCTCCGCCGCGAACGGCCCGGCGAACCTGGGGGCGAGCCCGGAGGTCACGATCGGACCTCCCCCGCCGCCGTGCCCGAGCCCCGAGCCGTCGCCGTCGGTCTCGACCTCGCCGCGCCCGGCCGGGACGGCACCGGCCGAGTTCGACGTCCTGCGGCACTGGGTTGACGTCAGCGGCGTGTCCGGCCTGTACCCGCAGCTTTTCCGGACGGCTCGGTACTGGCAGTCCGTCCTCATGTACGACGCGGCCGAGCGGTTCACCGTTGAGGTGACCGTGTACGCCGCGGGCGGCAAGCCCGTGTTCGGCAACCACGACGCCACCGCGTTCGAACCGGTCGACCTGACCGGGGCCGAGAGCGCCGGCCAGGTCGGCGGCAGGCCTGCGTCGTGGCTGCCCGGACGGCAGGGCATGTACGGCCGGGACGCGGCGCGGCTGGGCTGGCAGTGGGCCGACGGCGGCTGGGCTTTCGTGGCGGCCGCCGACGGTGCGCAGGAGTCCAGCCGGCAGCCGTCGGCCGAGGCCATGGCCGCGCTGCGCGTCATGGCGGCGCAGGCTGCCGAGCAGCTCGTGATCGGCCACGGGACGGCGGTCACCATGCCGTTCACGGTCCCGGGCATCCCGGAGTGCTCGCGGCTGACCGGGACCACCGTCTACCGGGGCACCCGCGGCGACGGCACCCCGTTCGTCCGGCCCGGTCTGGTGTTCGGCCGGGCGGACAACACCGACCCGCTGCTGTTCCCGCCGGACGTGGAGACGACCGTGATCGTGGACTCGGCGGAGACCCCCGCGGACAAGCCGGGTTCGGTGAACGAACAGGTGGATGGGCATCCCGCGGTGGTCGGCGACGGCACGGTGTTGCTGCACGGCCTGAATGGATTCATGGTGGAGGTCAGCGCGCCGGTGGGGCGGGACACGCTGCTGGCCTACGCCAGGGCGGTGCGGATCGTCGACGGCGCGCACGGGGATGAGAGCAAGTGGACGGAGCGGCCGATCCGGTCGTGACCGTCGCTCGGCGACACCGCCCCCGCGGCCTCCGGGCAACGGGGGCGGTGTCGTTCGATCGGGCGAACCTTGTGGGGCAAAAGCGCCCAATATGCTCGATCCTTTTGACATGCCATGCGTACGCCTCGATACGGTCGGCTTCGGCCCCGGTTCGCGTGAACGTGGCGACCGGCGCCCGTCCTGTTGCCTACGGAAGGTCAGCACCTTGCCCGGCCGACATTCACTGCCCCGAAAGCCCCGCCGCAGGCTCGCCCCGTTCGCCACCGCCACCGTCGCCACGGCCGTCCTGGTCGGAGGCGGTCTGATCGCCGCCGAAGTGGCCGCCGAACCCCAGCAGAACGATCCCACCGCCGCCGCCGGAGAGACCGCCGCGACACCGTCGCCGTCACCGAAGGTCACCGACGCCCGCCGCGAAGCCCCGCAGCGCCCGTCCCGCGGCAACCGCAACGCTCCCGCCTCGCCGACCGAGACCGCCACGGTGCTCGACTCCGGCACCTGCAAGGCGTCCTACTACGACGAACCGCAGGGCACCGCCAACGGCGAGACCTTCGACCCGGACGCGCTGACCGCGGCGCACAAGTCGCTGAAGTTCAACACCCGGGTCCGGGTCACCAACACCGCCAACGGCAAATCCGTCGTGGTGCGCATCAACGACCGCGGCCCCTACATCACCGGGCGCTGCCTGGACCTGTCCCGGGCCGCCTTCGCCGAAATCGCCAATCTGAGCAGCGGAGTGACGACCGTACGGTACGACATCCTGGCCTAGCCGTTCAGGCATGTCAGTATGTCCATGTGGCCTCCATATACCTGGAACTCGGCTCAAAACGGATCTTCGCGTGCGCCCTGGAGTGGCCCGGCTGGTGCCGCTCCGGGCGCGACGCGGAACGCGCCCTCGCGGCGCTGACCTCCTACGCCGAGCGCTACGCGGTGGTCGCCGAGCGGGCGAAGATCCCTTTCGAGCCCGGTGACGTACGCGTCGTGGAACGCGTGCGCGGCGGCTCGACCACCGACTTCGGCGCACCGGAGCGGCCGGCGACCGCCGACTTCGCCCCACGCGACCACGACACCGCGCAGCGGCAGGCCGCCCTCGTGCGGGCCGCCTGGGACGTCTTCGCCGACGTCGTCGCCGCCACCCCCGCCGAGCTGCGCAAAGGTCCACGCGGCGGCGGGCGGGACCGGGACCGGATGGTCGAGCACGTGCTCGCCGCGGAGGTGTCGTACGCCCGCCGGATCGGGGTCCGGCAGCTCGCGCCCGGCGACACTGCGGCGCTGCGCGCCGAGGTCCTGGAGGTGCTGGGCAGCCCGACCGACGGCACCGCTCCGCCGCGCGGCGGCTGGCCGCACGCCTACGCGGCGCGCCGGATCGCCTGGCACGTGCTCGACCACGCCTGGGAGATGCAGGACCGCGCCACGCCGTAAACGGCTCGTGCGGCGTACCCCCTGCTCATAGGATCGGCGGATCGCCCGGCGGGCACGCCGCCGGTCCGACAGGCAGAGAGTGCAGGTGTACGTGTCATGCGCTGGTCAGAGCTCTACGTCCCGACCCTCCGCCAGGACCCGGCGGGGGCAGACGCCGTCAGCCACCGGCTGCTCCTGCGCGCGGGCTACATCCGGCAGCTGATGGCGGGCCACTACTCGCTGCTCCCGCTGGCGGTCCGGGTCCGCGCGAAGATCATCGAGGTGATCCGCGAGGAGATGTCGCGCATCGGCGCGCAGGAGTTCCTGCTGCCCACCATGCAGCCGGCCGAGGTCTGGCAGAAGAGCGGCCGCTGGGACAAGATCGGCGCGGAGATGTTCCGGCTGACCGACCGCAAGGGCGCCGACGTCGCGATGGGCATGACCCACGAGGAGATCTTCACCACCGTCGCCCAGGAGCTGCGCTCCTACCGCGACCTGCCCCAGCGCTGGTACCAGTTCCAGACGAAGTTCCGCGACGAGCCCCGGCCCAAGAGCGGCCTGATCCGGGTCCGCGAGTTCACCATGAAGGACTCCTACAGCTTCGACGTCGACGACGCCGGGCTCGACCGCTCCTTCGACCTGCACCACGAGGCGTACACGCGGATCTTCGCCCGGCTCGGCATCCCCGCCATCCCGGTCGAGGCGTCCAGCGGCATCATGGGCGGCAGCGACTCGATCGAGTTCATGTGCCCGACCGCCGCCGGCGAGGACATCGTCGTGCACTGCGCCTGCGGGTACGCCGCGAACGTGGAGAAGGCCACCTCGCACCTGCCCCAGGTCGCCGACGGCGACGGCCCGAGCGCACCCGAGCCGTTCGACACCCCGGACGTGCGCACCATCGAGGACCTGGTCACCGGCTTCGGCGTCACCGCCGACCGCCAGGTCAAGACCCTGGTGTACGTCGTCGACGACCAGCTCACCCTCGTGCTGATGCGCGGTGACCACGCCCTGGTCGAGCAGAAGCTGATCGACACCCTGGCCGCGGTGAACGTGCGCCCCGCGCACCCCGAGGAGATCCGCGAGGCGCTCGGTGCGCTGCCGGGCAGCCTCGGCGGCGTCGGCGTCACCGGCCTGCCGATCCTGGCCGACCTCGCCCTGCGCGGCCGCCGCGACATGACCACGGGCGCCAACCGCGACGGCGTGCACCTGCGCGGCGTCGACGTCGAACGCGACATCCCCGTGGGCCGCTGGGCCGACCTGCGCGAAGTCGTCGCCGGCGAACCCTGCGCCCGGTGCGAGCAGCCCCTGGACGTGCTGCGCACCGTCGAGATCGGGCACATCTTCAAGCTCGGCGGCCGCTACACCGAGACCCTCGGCGTCACCGTGCTCGGCACCGACGGCGAGCGGGTCAACCCGGTCATGGGCTGCTACGGCATCGGCGTCGAGCGCGCGCTGGCCGCGATCGTCGAGACGCACCACGACGACAAGGGCATCGTCTGGCCGGTGCCGGTCGCGCCGTTCGAGGTCGCGATCGCGGTGCTCGGCAACGCCGACGACGTCGTCGCGGCAGCCGAGTCGCTGTACGCCGGGCTGCGCGGGCAGCGCATGGACGTGCTGCTCGACGACCGGGCGGAGCGGCCCGGGGTGAAGTTCAGCGACATCGAGCTGATCGGCGTGCCGTACCGGATCACGGTCGCCGCCCGCGGCCTGGCCGAAGGCACCGTCGAGTTCACCGACCGGGCCACCGGCCACACCGAGCGCATCCCGCTGGCCGGCGCGATCGCCCACGTCACCGCAGCGGTGCGCGCCACCGAGTGACCACGCGCCGAACCGCGCCGTACCGTTCATGCCGCAGCTGCGACACGGGCGGGACGGCGCGTTTCGCGCCTGAGGAGGCGAGGGACCATGCCGGGAGAGATCCGGATCGAGCGACGCCACACCGGCGACGCCGCCTCCCGCGACCTGCGCCGGGAGTTCGTGGCCGAACTGGCCCGCCGCTACCCCGAGCAGGACTTCGGCGCGGATGCGGTGACCGACGAGCTGCCGGTGCTGGATGCGCCCGGGGCGGCGTGGTTAGTGGTGTACGACGGTGGCGAGCCGGTCGGCTGCGGCGGCCTGCGCGGGCTCGACGAGCACACGGGTGAGATCAAATGGGTGTACCTGCGCGAGGCCGCCCGGGGCCGCCAGGTGGGGCGTTCGCTGCTGGTCGAGCTGGAGGACGCCGCGCGCGAATTCGGCTACACGCGGCTGCGGCTGAGCACCGGCGACCGGCAGCCCGAGGCGCTGGGCTTGTACGTCTCCGCGGGCTACCGACCCGTCGAGGACGGCGTGCCCACCCCGCACCGGCTGGAGAAGGACCTGCGCCCGCGGCCCGACGACGTTCGCGTGACCTTCCGCAAGTACGACGGCCGTGTGCACTGGCACACCACCCTGCGCCGCCTCGGCGAGGACGAGCACGGCGTGTGGCTGGGCGGCACCCGGCACACCCCGTGGCGGCGCGCCGGCCGGGCCGCGAGCTTCCCGCAGCACCCGCACGTGATGCTCGTGCCGCACGAGGGCCGCTGGATCGCGAACTTCCACGCCGCACCGCGCCGGACCGCGCTCTACGTCGACGTCACCGACCGCCCCGCCTGGACCGCACCGGATCAGGTCACCGCCGTCGACCTGGACCTGGACGTGCTCCGCCGCCGCGACACCGGCCAGGTGCTCCTGCTCGACGAGGACGAGTTCGCCGAACACCAGGTCCTGTACGCCTACCCCGCCGACCTGATCGCCGAAGCCCGGCGCACCGCCGACGACCTGCTCGCCTCGGTCAGCGCCGGACACGAACCCTTCGGCTCAGCCCACCTGCCCTGGCTTGCACAGCTGACCGGACAGGAAACCTACGTCTCGCAAGCCGGGACAACCGATGCTCAGGACCAATGGAGCCATCAGGAACGGCTTGCCGCGACCCGGCGACTGCTCGCCGACAGCGGCCACGAGCTGACCACCGACGGCATAGAGCGAATGCGGGTGCGCATAGCCGAGCACGAGGCCCGTCGTGCGGCCGGACGGGCGGCCGAGGACCCGACTGATCCTCGGTGACCTGACACGCTTGTGCGAACTGTCGCAGTAAACATGACAGGACCTGTCAGGGTTCGCTGTCAGGATCGACCCATGAACGACACGTTGGCAGGAAAGATCGCCCTGGTCGCGGGTGCTACGCGGAGCGCGGGGCGGCAGGTCGCCGTGCAGTTGGGTGCGCAGCGCGCCACGGTTTATCTCACCGGGCGCAGCACCGGTATGCACCGCTCGGAGATGGACCGCCCGGAGACGATCGAGGAGACGGCGGAGCTGGTCCGCGCCGCCGGTGGGACCGCGATCCCGGTGCAGGTGGACCATCTGGTGCCGGAGCAGGTCGAACGGCTCGTCCAGCGGATCGACGCCGAGCAGGGCCGCCTCGACGTCCTGGTCAACGCCATCTGGGGTGCCGAGAAGCTGTTCAGCTGGGACAAGAAGCTGTGGGAGGACGACCTGGAGACCGGCCTGCGCATCCTGCGGCTGGCCGTCGACACCCACATCATCACCAGCCACCACGCGCTGCCGCTGCTGATCAGGCAGCCCGGCGGCCTGGTGGTGGGGATGACCGACGGCACCGAGGAGTACAACCGCGCCAACTACCGGGTCGGCTTCTACTACGACCTGGCCAAGATGTCCGTGCTGCGGATGGCGTTCGCCCAGGGCAAGGAACTCGCGCCGTACGGCGCCACAGCGGTCGCGTTGACCCCCGGCTGGATGCGCTCCGAGATCATGCTGGAGAACTACGGCGTGACCGAGGCCACCTGGCGCGACGCCGTCGCCGCGCAGCCCCACTTCGCGATCTCGGAGTCCCCGGCGTACACCGGCCGTGCCGTCGCGGCCCTGGCCGCCGACCCGCAGGTGGCACGGTGGAACGGCCAGTCGGTCTCCAGCGGGCAGCTCGCGCGGGAGTACGGGTTCACCGACCTCGACGGCAGCCGGCCGGACTGCTGGCGGTACCTGGTGGAGGTCCAGGACCCGGGCAAGCCGGCCGACGTCACCGGATACCGCTAGGGCTTCTTGTTCACGATCTCCGGGTGGATAAGGACGAACTCGCCGAGCTTGTCGACCGACGCCGCCTTGAACATCAGCTTCGACGTCTCGTTGAGGTCCTCGAACGACTCCTTGTTGATCACGTAGCCGTTGAACCAGCCGC
>NZ_JBHTAC010000029.1:0-84656 GCF_042663325.1 Catellatospora aurea | reverse complement strand
GCGGGGGGGGGGGGGGGGGGGGGGGGGGTGGGGCGGGGTGGGAACGGCGAACGGCTCCGTGCACGCCGTTTGCACGGGTGCGCGGAGCCGTTCGGGGAAGGAGAGGTCAGTCGGCGGAGCGGGACTGGGCGGGGACGAGGCGGGCGCTGGCGGGGACGGCGGCGGTGGAGCCGCGTACCACGAGTTCGGTCTCGAAGAGGAGCTCGTCGGCGGGGACGACGTTGCCCGCGATCTCGCTGACCAGCAGCGCCACCGCGGCCTGGCCCATCGCCTCGATCGGCTGGCGCACCGTGGTCAGCGGCGGGTCGGTGCAGGTCATCACGGCCGAGTCGTCGTACCCGACCAGCGAGACGTCACCGGGCACGGACAGGCCCAGCCGGCGCGCGCCGCGCACCGCGCCGAGCGCCAGCACGTCGGAGGCGCAGATCAGGCCGGTGACGCCGCGCGAGATCAGCCGCGCTGCGGCGGCGTGGCCGCCCTCCATCGAGAAGATGGTGCGCTCGACCATGTCGTCGGCCCCGGGGAACGCCTGGCGCTTGCGCGAGGACGGCATGTGGTCGGGCGGGCCCAGGATGAGGCCGATCCGGTCGTGGCCCAGCGACACCAGGTGGTTGTACGCCTGCTCGGTGGCCACCGCGTCGTCGGCCGACACCCGGGGGAAGCCCAGGTCGTCGATGCCCGCGTTGACCAGTATCGCGGGCAGCCCGCGGTCGAGCAGCCGGCGGTAGTGCTCGTGGTCGGCGTCGGCCTGGGCGTAGTTGCCGCCCGCGAAGATCACGCCGGACACCTGCTGCTCCAGCAGCATGTCCACGTAGTCGGACTCGGCGACGCCGTCGGCGGTGCGGGTGCACAGCACGGGGGTGAACCCGCGCTTGGCCAGCGCGCCGGCCACGACCTCGGCGAACGCCGGGAAGATCGGGTTCTGCAGTTCGGGCAGGACCAGGCCGACCAGCCGGGCCCGTTCGCCGCGCAGCTTGGTGGGGCGCTCGTAGCCGAGCACGTCCAGCGCGGTGAGCACGGCCGTACGGGTGGCCTCGGAGATGCCGGGGCGACCGTTGAGCACCCTGCTCACGGTGGCCGTGCTCACTCCCACGTACTTCGCCACTTCGGCGAGTCTGCGCGTCATGGTACGCAAGTGTAGGGCACGATCGTGCAAATCAGTTGCACGGGTTGCCCTACAGTTTGCAAAACTTCTCGCGGCCCTGTTCGTAGGACGTCAGCACCGCGTGACCGCCGGGAGCGCTCCCCTAGGGCAGGGCGGCGACGAGCTCCTCCATCGAGCGGCGGCGGCCCGTGTAGAACGGGACCTCCTCGCGCACGTGCCGGCGGGCCGACGAGGCGCGCAGGTCGCGCATCAGGTCCACGATCCGGTGCAGCTCGTCGGCCTCGAACGCCAGCATCCACTCGTAGTCGCCCAGCGCGAACGAGGCGACCGTGTTGGCCCGCACGTCCGGGTAGCCGCGCGCCATCTTTCCGTGCTCGGCCAGCATCTCGCGGCGCTCCTCGTCCGGCAGCAGGTACCACTCGTACGAGCGCACGAACGGGTAGACGCAGACGTACCGCCGCGCCTCCTCACCGGCCAGGAACGCCGGGATGTGGCTCTTGTTGAACTCGGCCGGGCGGTGCAGCGCCGCCTGCGACCAGACCGGGGTCAGGCACTTGCCCAGCGCCGTCCGCCGGAACAGGCCGTACGCGTCCTGCAGCGCGTCGGAGGAGCCGGAGTGCCACCAGATCATCACGTCCGCGTCGGCGCGCAGGCCCGCCACGTCATAGACGCCGCGCACCGTGACGTCCTTGTCGGCGAGCTGCGCGAACAGCGCGTCGACCTCGCCGGACACCTCCGACCGGATCGAGGGCAGCGGCCCCTTCACCCGGAACACCGACCACATCGTGTACCGGATGGTGTCGTTGAGCTCCCGCAGCCGGGCCGCGTTCGTCTGTTCGGTCATGCCAGTCATCCTTCCAGAATCCGGTCGGCGGCCTGCTCCGCGGAAGCGACGCAGGCGGGGATGCCCACCCCGTCGAAGGCCGCGCCGGCCAGGGCCAGCGGCAGGTCGGCCAGCAGCGTCCGGGCCTGCCCGACCCGATCGACATGCCCCGGTGCGTACTGCGGCAGCCCGCCGCCCCAGCGGGTCACCTCCGCCGCGGCGGGCGCGGGCAGCGTGGTGCCGAGCACCGTGCCCAGATCGGCGAGCACCGCCCGCACCAGCTCCGCGTCCGGGCGCTGCAGCACCGCCTGCTCGCCGTACCGGCCGACGCTGGCGCGCAGCAGCACCCGGCCGTCCGGGCGGGCGTGGTGCGCCCACTTGGTGCTGAAGAAGGTGGCCGCCTTGATGGTCAAACCCTGGTCGGCGGGGACCAGGAAGCCGGTCAGCGCGGGCAGCTCGACGCCCGCCAGCTCGAGCGTCACCAGCCCGACGCTGGCGTAGTCGAGCACACCGACCAGCGCCGCCGCGTCCGGCGACACGTCGCGCAGCAGCCGCGACGCGGGACGCGCCGGAACGGCCAGCACGACCGCGTCGCAGTCGAGCTGCCGCGCGCGCACGCTGTCCGGGGCGTCGGGGGCCGCCGCGCCGACCGACAGCGTCCAGCCGTCCCCGTGCCGGGCCAGCATGCGTACTGGCACGCCGGTCAGCACATCTACGCCACGGCGGGCCAGTTCCGCGGCGGCGGCGTCGATGAGGCCGCCCAGGCCGCCGCGCAGGGTGCCGAAGACGGGGCTGCCCGGCTGGTGGGCCCGGCTCGCGGCCGCCGTCAGCGCCACCGCGCCGCGCAGCGTGTGCTCCGTGCCGAGCAGCCGGTGCAGCGCGGGCACCGTGGCCGCCAGCGACAGGCCGTCGGCGCTGCCCGCGTACACGCCGCCGAGCAGCGGGTCGACCAGGTGCGTGACCACCTCGCCGCCGAGCCGCTCGCGTACCAGCGCGCCGACGGACCGGTCCTCGCCCGCGGGCAGCACCGGGACACCGCGGTCCGCGTCGTGGTCGTCGAGGGCGGCGATGCCGTCGAGCGCGGCCTGCGGGCCCGGCACGCCCATCACCGTGCCGCCGGGCAGCGGCCGCAGCCGCCCGTCCAGCCACAGCCCCGCCCCCGCGATCGCCGGGTGGACCAGCCGGTCCCCCAGCCCCAGTTCGTCGACGAGTCGCTTCGCGCCACTCGGACCACCGGCCGGGTCGCGCATCAGGAACTGCTCCGCACCGGTGTCGACGCCGTCCGGCCGGGTGCTGATCCGCCCGCCCAGCCGAGCCGACTGCTCCACCACGGTCACCCGGTGGCCCGCCCCGGACAGCCGCAGCGCGGCCGCCAACCCGGCGACGCCTCCCCCGACGACGACGGTGTGCCTGGTCATGCTCACTCCTCGCTCCACTCGGCGCAGGCTCGCTCACCGCAGCCCATGCCGCGCTCGCTCATCGGGCGCTGAGCGTGTGCACCAGCTCCACGACGCGGGTGAGCACGGTCGGGTCGGTCTCCGGCAGCACCCCGTGGCCGAGGTTGAAGACGTGGCCGGGGGCCGCGCGGCCCTCGGCGAGCACCCGGCGCACCTCACGCTCGACGACCTCCCACGGCGCGAACAGCACCGCCGGGTCGAGGTTGCCCTGCACCGGATGCCCCAGCACCTGCTTCGCGGCCTGGTCCAGCGGGGTGCGCCAGTCGACGCCGACCACGTCCGCGCCCGCCTGCGCCATCGCGGGCAGCAGCAGGCCGGTGCCGACGCCGAAGTGGATGCGGGGCAGCCCGGCGTCGGCCAGGCCGTCCAGCACCTTGCGCGAGTGCGGCTGCACGTACTGGCGGTAGTCCGCTTCGGACAGCGCGCCGACCCAGGAGTCGAACAGCTGCACGGCGCTGACGCCCGCGCCGATCTGCACCTTGAGGAAGGTCAGCGTGATGTCGGCGAGCCGGTCCAGCAGCGCGTGCCAGAGCTGTGGGTCGCCGTACATCAGGGCCTTGGTCTGGGTGTGGTTGCGCGACGGACCACCCTCGACCAGGTAGCTGGCGAGCGTGAACGGCGCCCCGGCGAAGCCGATCAGCGGCTTGTCGAGCAGCTCCGCGGTGAGCATCCGGACCGCGGCGTCCACGTAGGACACGGCGGCCGGGTCGAGCGGGCGCACCCGGTCCAGGTCGGCGAGCGTGCGGACCGGCTCGGCGACGACCGGGCCGGTGCCGGCCACGATGTCCAGCTCGACCCCGGCCGCGTCCAGCGGCACCATGATGTCGCTGAAGAAGATGGCGGCGTCCACGCCGTGGCGGCGTACCGGCTGCAGGGTGATCTCGGTGACCAGGTCGGGCTGCCGGCAGGACTCCAGCATGCGGATCCCGGCCCGCAGCGCGCGGTACTCCGGCAGCGAGCGCCCCGCCTGCCGCATGAACCACACCGGCGTATGCGGCACGGACTGGCCGCGGCACGCTCGGACGAATGCGGAGCCGGCCGTGCGGCCCGCGGGACTGGTGTCAGTTGCACTGCTCATCACGGCCATCGTGCCACCGGTCAGATAACGATCTCCGAACGGGTGGCGCGGATGTGAGCCCTATCGGCGCGCCGAACCACCACAACGGTCCCGCGGCCCCCTAGGGTACGGCTATGGCGCTCACGACGGCACTCCCCGAGACGTTCACGCGCGCCGTCACCGCGCTGCGTGCCGCCCACCCCCGGAGCGAGATAGCGCTGGAGGAGGTGCCGGCCCCGAGCCGGCTCGCCCCGCACGCCTTCGCCCTCGGCGCGACCGTGCTGCGCCGTGGCGAGGAGGTCACCACCGGGCGGCTCATCCTGCTGCACGACCCGGCGGGGCACGAGGCGTGGGAAGGCGACACCCGGCTCGTCACGTACGTCACCGCGGAACTGGAGCCGGAACTGGCCACCGACCCGCTGCTGCCCCAGGTGGGCTGGAGCTGGCTGGTGGACGCGCTCGACGCGCACAGCTCCGGATACGCCGCGATCGGCGGCACGGTGACCCAGACCATCTCCAGCCGCTTCGGCGCGCTGGCCGCCGACGGCCCGCCCACCACGGACCTGGAGCTGCGCGCCTCCTGGACCCCGCTGGACCTCAACCTGGAGGGCCACGTGGCGGCCTGGTGCGCGCTGCTCGCCTCGACCGCGGGCCTGCCGCCGGTCGGCGTGTCCGCGCTGCCGCTGCGCCGCACCGAACAGCGCTGACGACGAAGGGCGGCCGGAGCACCGGCCGCCCTTGTCAGCGGTTCCTCAGGTCACGCGCCGGGCGCGGACCGTCCCACCCGCGCCTGCGCGTCAGAGGTAGGCCTTGCAGGCCTTGTCCAGGGCCTTCGCCCGCGCCTCGGACGGCGCGCTGAAGAACGCGTCGAGCTTGTCGAGGCAGACCACCATCGCCTTGTTCTCGTTCTGCACGCCCAGGAGGTCCTGCTTGGACTTCTCCAGCTCGTCCTTGGTGGTCTCCAGCTGGGACTTGCCCGAGGAGATCTCACCGTCCTTGGACTTGATGGTCTTGTCGCGCTCGGCGACCTGCTGGGTCAGCGTGGTCTTGGTGTCGGCCAGCTCGCCCGACTTGAGCACGAACAGCGTGGTCATCACGCCGGTGGCCAGCACGAGCAGACCGGTGGCGATGCCCAGCACCAGGGGCGCCTTGGACTTCTTGACCGGTGCCGGGGCGGCGGCCGGGTAACCGTAGCCGGAGGTCGGGTACGCCGACACCGGCACAGCCGACACCGGGTAGCCCTCCGGCTGCGCCGGGATCGGGGCGTAACCGGCCGGGTAGCCGGCGGGCTGCGCGGCGGCCGGGTAACCCGCGGCGACCGGCTGCGGCGCGGTGGCCGGGTAACCCGCGGCGACCGGCTGCGGCGCGGTGGCCGGGTAAGCGGCGGCCGGCTGCGGGGTCGCGGCCGGGTAGCCGGCGACCGGCTGCGGCGCGGTGGCCGGGTAAGCGGCCGGCTGCGCGACGGTGGCGTCGGCCGCCGGGGCGGCGGGGTAGACCGGGGCGGGCGCGGCCGCCACGGGCTCCGTGGCAGGCGCGGTCTCCGGGAGAACGGGCGCCTGCGCCGGCACTGCCGTCGTGGGAACCTCGTCGGCCGGGGACGCGGGGTGGGTCATATCTGTTTCCTCCGTGAATGGTGGTGCGCGCTGAACCGAAGGGGTTCCGGTCAGCAGACGGTGAAGAGCTTGCAGGCGTCGGCGATGGGGATCGCGAGCCCGAGGCCTTCGGCGTTGAGGTATCCGGCGACGGTGATGCCGACCACTTCCTGCTGGCCGTTGATCACCGGGCCGCCGGAGTTGCCGGGGTTGATGGCGGCGTCGAACTGCACCATCGGGCCCTCTTCGTATCCGGACTCCCGGATCGCGCTGATGACGCCGCTGGTGACCGTGTCGGTGAGGCCCAGCGGGGCGCCCACCGCGATGATCTGCTGACCGGGCTTGGCGGGCGTCTTGGCGACCGTCAGTCCGGTGAACTTCGCCGTGGTGTGCAGCTGGGCCACATCACGGAGCTTGTTGACGCGCACGATCTTCGCATCGAACCGCTGTCCGTCACGCGTGATTTTCACGGTGCGGCCGCCGTCCTTGTAGACCGACTCGACCACGTGGAAGTTCGTGAACAGGTTGGTGCCGCCGTCGGAGGCCTTCGGCCCGACCGCGAACGCGGTGCCCGTGAAGGGGCCCGCCTCCACGCGGAAGACGCTGGGCAGCACGGCCGCGGCGAGCTTCTCCACGTTGAAGGCCCCGCCGACCTCCTTCTCCAGCGCACCGAGCCGGGACTCGGCGTCGGTCAGGCGGCCGCCGTCCTTCTGCTGGAGTTCGGTCAGGCGCCGGTCGGCGCTGTCCAGCGCGGTGCTCAGCTCCCCGATCCGCACGTTCTGCCAGGCCACCATGCCGATCAGCACAGCCAGCAGCACGGCGAGGACCGTGTTGAAACGCAGCACACGACGCCAGCCGCCACCCGACGGGCGGGCCGCCGGCGGCACCGGCACCGCGGACGCGGGGTGCGGGACCAGCGGGTGCGCCATCGGTACGGGCTGCGGCGGGACCTGCGGCGGCCACGGCTGCTGCGGCGGGGCGGCGGGCGGGAACGGGCCCGGCAGGTGACCGGCCGGCACGGGCGGGTAGGGACCCGCCGGAACCGGCGGGTAGGGACCCGGGACGCCGGCGGGACCGGGCTGCGCCGGAATCAGGTGCGCCGGCACGGGCTGCGGCGGCGCCGGGTGCTGCGGCACGGCCGGCTGCGGCGGCATGTGCTGGGCCGGGATCGGCGCACCGGCATGCGGTGCGGGCACGCCCTGCGGGACAGCGCCCGGCGACGTGTCGGGCTGCGGGCCCGTGCTCATGTGTTCCTCCCCGTGCACCGATCAGGTGTGATCGGGCTGGCACACCATACTGGGTGCTGTCGAATCGCATCACCCCCGTTCGGAGCCCTTTTGCTCCGACGTTCACAGGTCCGTCACATCCGCCCCACCGGTCACCGACGCGCCATACCCGGGGTGCTGCCGTCATCGCCGACCGGCTGGCCGTACGGTGTGACCATGACCGACGAGGACGCACCACTGCGCCGTCGGACCCGCCATCGCACCCCTTCGGGCGACGGCGCGCCGGACGGAACACCGAACGGCGGTGGGCCGACGCTGCTGACCGAACCAGCCGACGGCACCCCCGAACCGGTGGTCACCCCGGCGGAATTCGCCGAGGTCGTGGCCAGGTTCGCCGCGGGCACCGGCCCGGTCGCCGTGGACGCCGAACGGGCCTCCGGCTTCCGTTACAGCCAGCGGGCATACCTGGTGCAGCTGCGCCGCCGCGGGGCCGGCACAGCACTCATCGACCCGGTGCCGCTGGGTGATCTGTCCGCCTTGGACGAGGCGCTGGCCGACACCGAGTGGGTGCTGCACGCGGCGAGCCAGGACCTGCCCTGCCTCGCCGAGGTGGGCCTGCGGCCGCGCCGGTTGTTCGACACGGAATTGGCCGCCCGCCTGGCCGACTTCGAGCGGGTCGGCCTGGCCGCGCTGACCGAACAGCTACTGGGCCGCACCCTGGAGAAGCATCACTCCGCGGCGGACTGGTCCACCCGTCCACTGCCCCACGACTGGCTGGTCTACGCGGCGCTGGACGTGGAGCTGCTCGTGGAGCTGCGCGACGCGCTCGCCGCCGAGCTGGACCGCCAGGGCAAGACCGGCTGGGCGGCGCAGGAGTTCGCCGCGCTCGTCGCCGGCGGCGCGCGGCCGCCCAAGCAGCGCACCGACCCGTGGCGGCGGACCTCCGGCATGCACCGGGTGCGCGGCGCGCGCGCCCAGTCGCGGGTGCGCGCCCTGTGGTACGCCCGGGACACCATCGCGGTGCGCCGCGACACCGCGCCCGGCCGGGTGCTGCCCGACGCCGCCATCGTCGCGGCGGCGGAGATGAACCCCAAGACCGAGCGCGAGCTGCTGCTGCTGCCGGGCTTCGGCGGCCGCTCGGTACGCCGCCTGGCGAACACCTGGTTGGAGGCGCTCGACGAGGCACGCGCCCTGCCGGACGACGCGCTGCCCACGACTCCGGTGTTCGAGGGCCCGCCCCCGCCGCACCGCTGGGCCGACAAGGACCCCGAGGCCGCCGCGCGGCTGGCCCGCTGCCGCGAGGTGGTCACCAAGACCGCCGAGCAGCACCACCTGCCGCCGGAGAACCTGATCACCCCGGAGTTCGTTCGCCGGCTGGCCTGGGAGCCGCCGAGCGATCCCGACGCGGCCGCGGTCACCAAGGTGCTCAGCGACCTGGGCGCCCGGCCCTGGCAGTGCGGCCTACTGGCCGAGGAGCTGGCTCAGGCGCTGGTCGCCGTCCCCGCCGAACCCGAGCCGGACGGTTCCACCGGGGAACCGTCCGGGCCGGACGCGACGCCGGACGGCGCGACCGCCTGAGCCGGGCGCGCCGCCATGATCGCTCGAGCCAGGCAGATGTGCGTATGCGCGCTCAAGATACGCACAGGCGCCAGGCAAGTCCGACGATCTTGGCCGCGCGGTCGTCGCCGTTCGCTGTGCATGTGAGTCAAGCCACAGCGGATCTCTTCTCCGAACTAGTTACTCGCGAGTAGCATCCGGGGCAGCTCCCTAACTGCAAGGAGGCAGACCGTGCCCCGTGAAGTCCGCGACGTCGTCTTCGTCGACGGCGTGCGCACCCCGTTCGGCAAGGCGAACGGGGGCATCTACGCGAACACCCGCGCCGACGATCTCGTCGTGCGCTGCATCCGCGAGCTGCTGCGCCGCAATCCGCAGCTGCCGCCGGAGCGCGTCGACGAGGTGGCCATCGCCGCCACCACCCAGATCGGCGACCAGGGCCTGACCATCGGCCGCACCGCCGCCCTGCTGGCGGGCCTGCCCAAGACGGTCCCCGGGTACGCGATCGACCGCATGTGCGCGGGCGCGATGACCGCCGTCACGACCGTCGCCTCCGGCATCGCGGTCGGCGCCTACGACGTCGCGATCGCGGGCGGGGTCGAGCACATGGGCCGCCACCCGATGGGCGAGGGCGTCGACCCGAACCCGCGCTTCCTGGCCGAGAAGATCGTGGACCCGTCCGCGCTGGTCATGGGCGCGACCGCGGAGAACCTGCACGACCGGCTGCCGCACCTGACCAAGCAGCGGGCCGACGCGTTCGGCCTGGCCAGCCAGCAGAAGACCGCCGCCGCGTACGCCGCGGGCAAGCTGCAGGGCGACCTGGTCACCGTGGCCACCCGCGACCCGGAGACCGGCTGGGGCCTGGCCACCGCCGACGAGGCGCCGCGCGAGACCACGCTGGAGAAGCTGGCCGGGCTGAAGACCCCGTTCCGCCCGCACGGCAAGGTGACCGCGGGCAACGCGGCGGGCCTCAACGACGGCGCGACGAGCTGCCTGCTGGCCGCCGAGGACACCGCCCGCGAGCTGGGCCTGCCCATCGCGATGCGGCTGGTCTCGTACGGCTTCGTGGGCGTCGAGCCCGAGGTGATGGGCGTCGGCCCGATCCCGTCGACCGAGCGCGCGCTGCGCCTGGCCGGGCTGAGCATCGACGACATCGGCCTGTTCGAGCTGAACGAGGCGTTCGCCGTGCAGGTGCTGGCGTTCCTCGACCACTTCGGCATCGCCGACGACGACCCGCGGGTCAACCCGTGGGGCGGCGCGATCGCCGTGGGCCACCCGCTGGCCTCCTCCGGCGTACGGCTGATGACCCAGCTGGCGCGCCAGTTCGCCGAGCACCCCGAGGTGCGCTACGGCCTGACCGCCATGTGCATCGGCATCGGCATGGGCGGCACTGTGATCTGGGAGAACCCGAACTGGGAAGGTGCGAAGTGAGCGAGATCGTCACCCACGCCAAGCTGCGGCTCGTCGCCGTACCCGGGCTGGACCGGCCCGCCGCGCTGATCACCCTGGACAACGGCCTGGACCACACCAAGCCGAACACCTTCGGCCCCGGCGGCCTGACCTCGCTGTCGCAGGCGATCGACGAGGCGCAGGCCGCGCAGCCGTCGTTCATCGCGGTCACCGGCAAGCCGTACATCTTCTGCGTCGGCGCGGACCTCACCGGTTTCTCCGCGATGACCTCGCGCGAGCAGGTCGAGCAGATCGGCCGGCTGGGCCACGCCACCTTTGCCAAGCTGCGCGAGAGCAGCGTGCCGACGTTCGCGTTCGTCAACGGGGCGGCCATGGGCGGCGGCCTGGAGGTGGCGCTGCACTGCCACTACCGGACCCTGTCGTCCGGCGCGGCGGCGCTGGCGCTGCCCGAGGTCTCGCTGGGCCTCATCCCCGGCTGGGGCGGCTCGCAGGTGCTGCCGAACCTCATCGGCATCGTGCCCGCGGCCCAGGTCGTCGTGCAGAACCCGCTGATGATGAACAAGATGCTCAAGCCCAAGCAGGCCTTCGAGATGGGGATCGCCGACGCCCTGCTGGAGCCGGCCGACTTCCTGGAGCGCTCGCTGGAGTGGGCCGCCGGGGTCGTCAACGGCACCGTCACGGTGAACCGGGCCGAGGTGGACCGCTCCGAGATGTGGGACGCGGTCGTCGGCTTCGCCCGCGGCGAGCTGGACAAGCGCCTGCACGGCGCGGTCCCGGCCGCCTCGAAGGCGCTCGACCTGCTCACGCTGGCGAAGAACGGCGTGACCGCCGAGGGCATCGAGGCCGAGATCCAGGCCCTGGCCGACCTCGCCGTCACCCCGGAGCTGCGCAGCGGCCTGTACGCCTTCGACCTGGTCCAGCGCCGGGCCAAGCGCCCCGCGGGCGCGCCGGACAAGTCCCTGGCCCGCAAGGTGACCAAGGTCGGCGTGGTCGGCGCGGGCCTGATGGCCTCGCAGCTCGCGCTGCTGTTCGCCAAGCGGCTGGAGGTCCCGGTCGTTTTGACCGACCTGGACCAGGCCCGGGTCGACAAGGGCGTGGGCTACGTGCACGCCGAGATCGACAAGGCCGTGAGCAAGGGCCGCATGTCCGTGGGTACGGCAGCCAAGCTGCGCGGCCTGGTCAGCGGCTCGGTCGACAAGGCCGTGTTCGCCGACGCCGACCTCGTCATCGAGGCCGTGTTCGAGGAGCTGTCGGTCAAGAAGGCGGTCTGGGCCGAGCTGGAGCAGATCGTCAAGCCGGAGACCGTGCTGGCCACCAACACCTCGTCGCTGTCGGTCACCGCGATGGCCGCCGACCTGGCGCACCCCGAGCGGGTGGTGGGCTTCCACTTCTTCAACCCGGTCGCGATGATGCCGCTGCTGGAGATCGTGCGCGGCGACGCCACCGACGACGCCACGCTGGCCACCGCGTTCGCCGTCGGCAGGCAGCTGAAGAAGAGCTGCGTGCTGGTCAAGGACGCTCCGGCGTTCGTGGTGAACCGGATCCTGACCCGCTTCCTGGGCGAGATCTGGAACGCCGTCGACGCGGGCACCCCGCTCAAGACCGCCGACCGCGCGCTGGACCCGCTGGGCCTGCCGATGCGGCCGATGGCGCTGCTGGCACTGGTCGGCCCGGCGGTGGCCGCGCACGTCGGCGGCACCCTGCACGGCGCGTTCCCGGACCGCTTCTCGGCCAGCCCCAACCTGGCCGCGATCGCCAAGTCGGGCCTGCCGCTGCTGGTCGACGAGCGGCTCAACCCGGAGGTGGAGGCGCTGCTCGTGCAGGGCGACGCCCCGCTGACCGGCGAGCAGGTGCGGGAGAAGGCGCTGGCCGCGCTCGCGCAGGAGATCCGGCTGATGCTGGACGAGGGTGTGGTGGCCGAGGCCGCCGACATCGACCTGTGCATGATCCTGGGCGCGGGCTGGCCGTTCCACCTGGGCGGCATCACGCCGTACCTGGACCGCGCGGGCGTCTCCGCCGCGGTGACGGGCCGCACCTTCGCCTGAAACGGCTGATGATCGCTGTTTCGGGTCAGAATCCGGGGTCCCGCCCCACTTTCTGACCCGAAACAGCGATCATCGTGTTTCCGAGGCCGGGTCATCGGCCGGGATCGGTCGCTGAGGCTGGTCGGCCGACCGCGACTCCACGCAGCGATAGTGCGCTTCAGGGTCGGCGACGATCGGGATGTCCGCTGTCTCGGCCAACAGCGCCTGTAAGCGGTCCGCACTCATACCGCGGCGGTGGCGCGTTCGGTGGCGGAGCGTTCGACGCAGAACTCGTTGCCCTCGGGGTCGGCCATGACCGCCCAGCCGGTGCCGTCGGGGTTACGCAGGTCGGAGACCAGCGTCGCGCCTACGGCGAGCAGCCGCTCGACCTCATCGTCGCGGCTGCGGTCGGTCGGCTGCACGTCGAAGTGCAGGCGGTTCTTGACGGCCTTGCCCTCGGGCACGGCGATGAACAGCAGGTCCGGGCCGTCGTCTGGTGACATCAGCAGCGCGGCCGGGTCCTCGGGCTTGTCGTCGGGGTCGCGGGGGTAGCCGGTGACCTCGCTCCAGAAGCCCGCCAGCGCGTACGGATCGGTGCAGTCCACGGTGATGTGCCGAATCAGAGAGGTCATCTCTCCGATGCTAGGGGCAGCGCGATGGTGACCTCCATACCTCCACCGGGCAGCGCCACCGCGCCGACCGTGCCGCCGTGCGCGACACACACCGCGCGCACGATGGACAGGCCCAGGCCGGAACCTCGCGCGCCGGTGCGCTCGCGGCCGCCGCGCCGGAACGGCTCGAACAGTCCGGGCACGTCGGCCTGGTCCACCTTGAACCCGGTGTTGCCGACCATGAGCCGGGCGTACTCGCCGTCGTGGCGGCTCTCCACCCAGATCTGCCCGCCCAGGTGGTTGTAGCGGACCGCGTTCTCGATGAGGTTGCCGGCCAGCCGGTCCAGCAGGCTCGGGTCGCCGATGACCGGGGCCGGGTCCAGCCGGGTGTCGACGGCGAGCTTGATCCGGCGCACCTCGTGGTCCATGGCGGACAGCGCGCCCAGCACGCCCGTGCCGAGGTCCACCGGCTCGTTGCGCAGGCCGGTGCGGCCCTCGCTGCGGGCCAGCATGAGCAGCGCGTCCACCAGGGCGTTGGCCCGCTCGGACGCGTCGCGCACGACGGTCGCCATGCGCTTGAGTTCGGCGGTGTCCACCGCCGGGTCGGACAGCGTCACGTCGATCTCGGTGCGCATCACCGCCAGCGGGGTGCGCAGCTCGTGCGAGGCGTTGGCGACGAAGCGCTGCTGCGCGGTGAACGCCGCGCCGAGCCGGTCCAGCATCGCGTCGAAGGTGTCGGCGAGCTCGGCCACCTCGTCGTCCGCGCCGGTGTAGCGGATGCGCTGGTCGAGGGTCTCCCCGCCGAGCTTGCGGGCGGTGGCGGTGACGTGGTGCAGCGGGCGCAGGGCGCGGCCAACGACGGCGTACGCCCCGAGGACGCCGACCACGCTGATCGCGAGCACGGCGACCAGGCCTTTGACGGTCAGCTCGGTCTGCGCGGCGGACAGCACCGACTCCTGCCACTGCCGGGCGTCCAGCTGCTGCCCGTCGGCGAGCCGGACCATGGTGCCCGGGGCCAGCTCGTCGGCGGGGTGCAGCACGGCGTTCACGACCAGCCAGGCGACCAGCATCAGCAGGACTCCTGCGCCCACCAGCAGCACCCCGTTGAGCAGGGTGAGCCGCAGGCGCAGGGTCGGCCGGAAGCCGCGGCGGGCGGGCACCCGCTTCGGCCGGGCCGTCACGCGGCGCCGTCCTGGGCCGCCGACGGGATGCGGTAGCCGGCGCCGACCAGCGTCTCGATGAGCGCGGGCTGCCCGATCTTCATCCGCAGCGTGCGCATGGTGACCCGCACTATGGTCGTGAACGGGTCGGTGTTGGCGTCCCAGACCCGTTCCAGCAGCTCCTCGGTGGAGACCACGCCGCCGCGGGCCCGCAGCAACTCCTCCAGCACGCCGAACTCCTTGTTGGTCAGGTCGACCAGCACGCCGCCCCGGGTCACCGAGCGCTTGGCGGGGTCGAGTTCGAGGTCGCCGGCGCGCAGCACCGGCGGGGTGACCGGGGTGGCCCGGCGGCCCAGCGCCTGCACCCGGGCCACCAGCTCGTCGAAGGCGAACGGCTTGGGCAGGTAGTCGTCGGCGCCCAGGCGCAGGCCCTCGACCCGCTCGGCGACGCTGCCGCTGGCGGTCAGCATCAGCACCCGGGTCAGCGCCCCGGAGCCGACGAGCGCGGCGCACAGCTGGTCGCCGTGCATACCGGGCAGGTCCCGGTCGAGCACCACCACGTCGTACCGCGTGACGAAGGCCATCTCGTGACCGACGCTGCCGTCGTAGGCGACGTCCACGGCCAGCCCGTGCCGGCGCAGCCCTCGGGCGATCGCATCGGCCAAGTGCCGCTCGTCCTCCACCACCAGCACCCGCACGTCTCCGCCTTCCTTCGGCCCGGTTCCGTCCACGAAGATAGAACCCCGGGGCCATTGCAAAAAATCTTCGTCCATAGAACTCTCATTGCAGAGAATCGCCAGCGCCGGCCACGCCACGGGAGGCACCGATGAACCGACGCAACGTCCTGCGTACCGCCGCGGGTGCGGTCGTCGCGGCCGCCGCCGTGCCGGCCGAGCAGGCCGCCGCGGCAGGCAGGAAGCCGCCCGCCGGACGGGACGTCGCCTTCCGCCGCTGGGACTCCCCGCAGCGCTGGGCCGAGGGTACGGGCAGCGGCGTCTTCGCCGGCACCGGAGGTCTCACCTTCGCCGCCCCGACCGGGCATTTCTCCCACACCGACCCCGTCACCGGGCTGACCACCGACTACGAGACCGCCACCTGGACCGGGCCGGAGACCGCAGTCGGCTTCGCCGCCACCGAGGTGATCCCGTCCTGGACCGCGGATACCCCCGGCGCCTGCTTCGTGCGGATCGAGCTGAGCGGCACGACCGTCGCGGGCACCACCACGAAGTGGTTCGACCTCGGCCGCTGGGCCGCCGACGACGTGTCCTTCCGGCGCACCTCCGTACGCGGCCAGGGCGACGCGGACGGCACCGTGTACGCCGACACCTACGTCGCGGCCGACGGGCGCGCTCTGGCCTCCTGGCGGCTGCGGGCGACCCTGCTGCGCCCGGTCGGCAGCACGGACGTGCCGGTGCTGCGCACCGTCGGCGCGGTCGCCTCGGCGCTGCCCGCCCCCGGCAAGCTCACCCCGAGCGTGCCGCTCGCGGCGCAGGGCGTCGTGCTCGACGTGCCGCAGTACTCCCAGCAGATCCACCAGGGCGAGTACCCGCAGTGGAACGGCGGCGGCGAGGCGTGGTGCAGCCCCACCTCCACGTCGATGGTGCTGGCCTACTGGGGTGTCGGCCCCACTCCCGCGGACTACGCCTGGGTGGACCCCTCCTACGCCGACCCGTGGGTCGACTTCGCCGCCCGGCACACCTTCGACCACGACTACGACGGGTGCGGCAACTGGCCGTTCAACACCGCGTACGCGGGCCGGTTCGGGCTGCGCGGCTTCGTGACCCGGCTGCGCTCGCTCAACGAGGCCGAGCGGTTCATCGCCGCGGGCATCCCGCTGATCGCCTCGGCGTCGTACAAGAAGGGCGAGGTCCCCGGCCTGGACTACGGCACCAACGGCCACCTGATGGCGCTGGTCGGCTTCACCGCCGACGGCGACCCGGTGCTCAACGACCCGAACTCGGCGAGCAACGCGCAGGTGCGCAAACCCGTCGGCCGGGCCGAGTGGGAGTCCGCCTGGCTCAACAGCAGCCGCGGCGTGGTGTATGTCATCCACCCCGCGTCCGTGCCGCTGCCGACCCCGCCGGGCCAGGCCAACTGGTGACGGCGCGCGGCCCGGGTCAGTCCGTGAGCCGGTAGACGTCCAGTCCGATCAGGGACTGGCAGACCAGCGTCGCGCCGCCCAGCCAGCACCGGTCCAGGGTGATCCCGCCGGTGCCGACCAGCCGGACCCGGTCCGGCCGGGCCATGTCGACCACCCCGAACCAGGTCCGGTCGCCGTCGGTCCGGGTCAGCACCAGCCTGCTGCCGTCGGTCCCGGCCGGTGTCCAGCCGTCCAGCCGCAGCAGCTCCGCCCCCGTCGTGACGTCGCGCAGCACGCCGGCCAGCGGGCGCTCGTCGGTGCCGGTGAGCACCCGACCCGGCCCGAGCGGGGTGAACCCGCCGACCTGCCCCTGCCAGCGCACCGCGCCGTCGGTGGGGTCGAGCAGCCACACCTCGTCGGCCGCGCTGGCGCAGACCAGGGGCGAGCACGCGGTCAGGTAGACGTGGCGGCTGTCGAACGTCGGCGCGACGTCCCACGCCGGCTCCAGCGAGGGCAGCCGCAGCGCGGCCACTCGCCGCCGCCCGTCGCGCTCGTACGCCACCACCGCCAGGCTGCCGACCACCTGCAAACCGCTCGCCTGCGGGGGCAGCGGGTGAGCGGCGCTCAGCCCGCCGTCGAGGCCGACCATGCGCACCCGGTCGCCGTCCCGGGTGTCGACCAGCACCGCCCCGGCGAGCTGCCCGTCGACCAGGTGCGGGGCAAGCCAGAAGGACTTGTCGAGGGTGCGCCGCCACAGCCGCCGCCCGGTCGCCACGTCCCAGCCGCCGTACCAGTCGAGTGCGGCGGACATGCCGACCAGCACCGCGGTCGCGCCGCCGGGTCCCACGCCCAGCAGATACGCCCGCTCCTGCCACAGCCGCGCCCCGGTCGCCGGGTCCAGCCCGTACGTGGTCCACGGCTCGGCCGCCGCGGCGCTGTCGAGCACCGTCACCAGCAGCGTCCCGCCGACCTGCCGGGCTTCGTGCACCTCGGTGGAGTCGCCGTCCAGCGGCAGCCGCCAGCGCTGCGTGCCGTCGCCGCCGACGGCGACCAGGCTCCGGGCAGCCTCCCCGCGGTGCATCGCCAGCACCAGATCGCCCGCGAACACCACGGGTGCGGCGAGCGGGGGCGCGAGCTGGGTGGTCCAGCGCAGCGGCGTGGCCGGCACCGGTGCGGATCCGCCGCAGGCCAGCAGCCCGGCGAGTGCCACGATCAGCAGCGCCAGGGCCCGCCGGCCCGACCGGGACAGCCGCGGCCCGTCGTCCGGCTCATCGGCGAGCCCGCGCGGGTCGCCGAGGTCGATGAGCACGGTCACCCTGCCTCCCGCCGGGCCGGATCAGTCGCGCAGCCGCCAGAGGATCGCCTGGCCGCCATACCGTGTGCAGAGCAGGGTCCGCTGCTCGAACGCACACCGTTGCACATCACCGGGCAACTGCGCCAGGATCTCGGGCCCGTCCGGGCCGAGCCGGGCCACCTGCACCACCTTTCCCTTCTCCGCCAGCCGCACCAGCACCGTGACCGGCGCCTGCTGCCACAGCACCTCCCAGCCCGCGACGTCGGTCGTCAGGCCGGTGCCGAGGTCGATCAGCGTGCGCGGGCGAAGGCCCAGCCCGCCGTCCATGTCGCCCTCGCGGTCGAAGATGAACAGGTGGGAGCCTCGGGACAGATACGACTCGGTGGTCAGCCGGCGCACCACCGTGCCGGTCGCCCGGTCGGTCACCTCAAGGCCCCGGTCCGAGTCGGCCGTCCGTACGCATCGCAGCAGCGCACCGCAGTCGACACCCCACCCGTCCGGCGCGGGGCGGGGCAACTCCGCCAGCGTCGTCCCGTCGAACCAGGCCACCCGATGGCCGGCGTCGGTGGTGTAGCCGACGGCGAGCTCACCACCGCCGGCGAACGCGGAATCGACCGTCGCGGGCAACCGCACCCTGCCGCTGCGCAGTACCC
The DNA here is from genome assembly GCF_042663325.1 of Catellatospora aurea. NCBI lineage: Bacteria > Bacillati > Actinomycetota > Actinomycetes > Micromonosporales > Micromonosporaceae > Catellatospora > Catellatospora aurea. The sequence continues at coordinate 66,610 of NZ_JBHTAC010000029.1, read as the reverse complement.
GGCCGTCGCGCCCGGCGTACGCCGTCACCAGCCCGTCCGGGCTCACCGTCCAGGCGGTGCCGCCCTTGTCGTCGAACGCGGCGTTCACCGCGTCCGGCATGGTCCAGAGCGGGGCTCCGGTCCGCAGGTCGTGGACCTGGATCGCGGGCGCGCCGTTCGTCCCGTACATCGAGCCCGTGGTGTACACGGTGTCGCCGGCCGGCACCATGAGCTGCTGGATCCGCCACAGTTCGGCCCCGGTGGCGAGGTCGAGCGCGACGCTGAACTCCGCGCCGCTCCCGTCCGACTGCGCGATCACCGCGACGTCGGGCACCGCGGGCGAGACCATGATGTTGCTCATCTCGGGCCGGTCCGGCAGCTCCACGCTCCAGCGGGGGGCGCCGTCGGCCAGCTCGTACGCGGTGAGTCGGCCCTGCCCGCGCAGCAGCACCGCCCCCCCGACGAACACCAGGTCGGTGGCCCGCGCGTCGGCCACCGACACCCGAGCCACCTCGACGAGGCCCACCGTCGGCGGCGCCGCGCCGCCGAGCGCGAGCGGCAGCACTGCGGCCAGCGCCAGCGCGGCGGCCCGCAGGCGGCGGCCCGCCCCACCGGGTTCGGGCAGTGGTTCGCGCCAGCCGCCGCCCAGGTCGATGACCGCGTCCGGTCCCTGCGACACCGTGTTCATGGCAGCTCCTCCCCGATACGCCAGATGACGACCTCGCCGGACGTCGTGGTGCAGACCGCCGCCCGTGGCACGGTGGCGCACTGCACCAGCCCGTGCGGCTCCCGGCCGAGCGGGCGCAGTCCGTCGGCGGTCAGCTCGGCGACGTGGGTGGCGAACGGATCATGATCCTCGTGCCCGAGGATCCGGGCCACCTGCCCCGTCGTGGACAGGACGCGCCAGCCCGCCACATCCGTGCGCAACCGGCCGCTGCCCGGTTCCAGCCGGCCGCTGACGTCGCTCCCGACTCTGCCGTCCGCGAACACCAGCAGGCCCGCATCGCTGCCGACGTGCGCCGTGTCCGGCAGGGACCGGATCGGCGTGCCGGTGGCGCTGTCGATCAGGAAGGGCGTCGCCCCGTCGGCCGGATAGGCGCACGAGGTTCCGGCTCCGCAGTCGTACTCGCCAATCCACCGGTGCTCCGCGTTGACGGCGGCCAGCCCGTCTCGGGCGTACCACCGCACCCCGGCGACCTGTTCGAACCCGTCGGCGTCGACCCGGTACCCGAAAACACCGACCGCGTCGCGGCTGGTCAGGACGGCCCGCCGGGTGCCGTCGGGCAGCTCGACCCGGGCCCGGCGGCGCACCGCGCCCGTGGCGAGATCGTGCTCCACCAGCTGCCCGTCCCCGGCCAGCTCCCACAGCCCCGAGCCCCAGGCGTCCACGGCGAACGGCCGGGCCGGCACGCGCCAGCGCAACGCGTACGTCGCCGGATCGCGCACCTCGACCGCCGGGCGTTGCGGGTCGCCGGAGTACGCGAGCAGCAAGCCGCCGACCGGCTGCAGGTAGGCCTGCGCGCGCCAGCGCACCTGTCCGGTGATCCGGTCCACGGCCACCGCCTCGTTCGAGGCGTACTGCGGCTCCGTCGACGATTCGCCCTCCGGTGTGGACATTCCCAGCACGAGCAGGCCACCGGCGTCGTGGATGGAGTCCACCACGCGCGGCAGGCTCCAGCGCGGCCGGCCGTCGGCCGCGTCGTACGCCGTGATCGCGTCATGGGTCTGCACCAGCAGCGTGTCGGTGCCGGCCGTGGCGAGCAGGAACGCCTGCGGCTCGGCCCACCGGGCCAGCTCGGTCAGCCGGGCCGGCGGCCGTGGCCGGTCCGCGGTCACGGTGAGGGCGAGCAGCGCGAGGCAGAGCGCGGCGGCGGGCACGGTCCACCGGCGGCGCTCCGACGGTCGCTCGGCCGGATCGGCGGCCCAGCCCTCACCGAGATCGATCACGGCGGCACCGGACGACTCGGACCCGGTCACCGCTGCTCCTGGTCGACCCGCAGCACCACGATCTCCCCCGCCATCGTGGCGCAGATCAGGGTCCGCCCGGTCAGTGTGCACTCCCGCAGCAGGTACGGCACCGCCCCGAGGCGCACCGCCGCCCGCTCGGTCAGCTCCGCCAGGAACGTGCGCCGGTTCGGCAGGTCGTAATAGCCGAGCATGCGTACGAGATCGTCGTCGACCCCGAGCACCCGCCAGCCCTTCAGCCCGGTTCGCAGCTGCCCGGTCTGCGGATCGAGCACCCCGCTGACCGTCGGCACGCTGAACTCGGTCTGGCCGTCCTGGCCGAGCACCAGCGGGCCCAGCGGGCTGCCGGCCGTCTGCCCGGCGGGCAGGGTCCGCAGGACACCGCCGCTGGCCGGATCGACCAGGAACACCTGCTCGCCGTCGAAGGTGTGCGCACAGCGCAGGCCGCGCCCGCAGTCCTGCTCCCAAGCCCACTGGCCGGCCGCGCTCACCGCGGTGAGGTCGGTCGCGGAGTACCAGAGCGTCGTGCCGCGTCCCCAGCCACCGTCGCCGATCCCGGTGAGGCCCACCGCGTCGCGGCCGAGCGTCAGGTTCAGGTACCGGTTCGGCTCGGGCAGCCGCACCCGGGCCGCCCGGCGCACCGCTCCCGTGCGCAGGTCGTGCTCCACCAGTTCCCGGTCCGGGGCGATCCGCCACAGCGCCGACCGCCGCGAGTCGACCGTCCAGCTCAGCGCGGCGGGCACGCGCCAGCGCACCACGCCGGTCCGCGTGTCGCGCACTTCGATGTCCGGCACCACGGCGGCGGGCTCGTACGCGACCAAAACGTCCCCCCGCACCTCGACCTGCCGCTCGCTGCTCCACCGCCGCTGCCCGGTCGCCCGGTCCACGGCCAGCGCCCATTCGGGCTTCTCCTCGGCCGGCTCGTTCATCGCGTCGCCGCGAAACAGCACCACCAGGTCCTCGTACGCGACCGCGTGCACGATCGCGGCCTCCTGGACCGACCACAGCTCGTGCCAGCCGCGCGGGTCGTAGGCCACCGCGCGCTGATTCTCGAACACCATGACGAGCGCGTCGTCGACGACCCACGTGCTACCCGTCGACGAGGGCAGGAAAGCCAGCGTGGACACCTGCTGCCGGGGGAACGGATCAGCCGCGGTCACCCCGGTCAGCACCGCCGCCACCGCCAGCACCGCCGCCAGCAGGCGCACCCGGCCGGTCGCGACCACCGGCCCGGCGGGCTCGTCGGACTCGTCGGCCGGCAGCACGCCGAGGTCGATGACCGTGCCGCCGTCCGGCTCACGCACCACGCCCGCACCGCCTCACGCGTCCGCCCTCCGGCTCCGCGTGCTCAGACGCGCCGAAGCCGCCGACGGGTTGTCGTCGGCGGCTTCGGCGTTCGTGCGGTACGGGTCAGCCGCGCACTGAGGTCGCGAGCGGGGCCGGGGCGGCGGGCGTCACCGCGGCGGCCCACTTGGTCACCTTCTCGGTGATCTCCGGGACCGTGAGCCCGATCTCGGCGAGGATCTCGGCGCGGGTGCCGTGCTCGATCCACGTCGACGGCACGCCCAGGTCGCGCAGCGGCACGTCCACCTCGTTGTCGCGCAGCAGCTTGGAGACCGCGTCGCCGACACCGCCGGCCCGGACGCCGTCCTCCAGCGTCACCACCAGCTTGTGTTCGCGGGCGAGCGGCACCAGGTCCACCGGGGCCGGGCGCACCCAGCGCGGGTCGACCACGGTCACGCCGTAGCCGCGCTCCGCGAGCTTCGCGGCGACCTGCATCGACAGGTGGGCGAACGCGCCGACCGACACCAGCAGCACGTCCTTGCGCTCGGCCTCGGCCAGCACGTCGAGGCCGCCCAGGCCGTCGGAGCCGCCGACGCGGCGCAGCGCGGGCAGCGCCGCGGGCACCGAACCGGTCGGGAAGCGCACGATGGTCGGGCCGTCGGAGATGCCGATCGCCTCGCGCAGCTCCTCGCGCAGCGTCTCGGCGTCGCGCGGCGCGGCGATGCGCAGGCCAGGCACGACGCCGAACACCGACATGTCCCAGATGCCGTAGTGGCTCGGGCCGTCGGGGCCGGTGATGCCCGCCCGGTCCAGCACGAACGTGACCGGCAGCTTGTGCAGCGCCACGTCGAGCAGGACCTGGTCGAAGGCCCGGTTGAGGAAGGTCGCGTAGATGGCGACCACGGGGTGCAGGCCGGCCAGCGCCAGGCCCGCCGCCGAGGTGGTCGCGTGCTGCTCGGCGATGCCCACGTCGTACGCCCGGTCCGGGTACGCCGCGGCGAGCCGGTCGATGCCGGTGGACTCGGGCATCGCGGCGGTGATGCCGACGACGTCGGGCCGCTCGCCCGCGATCTCGACCAGCTCCTCGGCGAACACCTTGGTCCACTTGAGGCTGGGCGCGGCCAGCAGCTTGCCGGTCTCCGGGTCGAACGCGCTCGGCGCGTGGAAGCGGTCGGCCTCGTCGTTGAGGGCCGGCTGGTAGCCGTAGCCCTTCGCGGTGACCGCGTGCACGATCACCGGGCCGCCGAAGCGGCGGGCGCGGCCCAGCGCCGACTCCAGCGCGGCCTGGTCGTGCCCGTCCACCGGCCCGATGTACTTCAGGCCCAGGTCCTCGAACATCGCCTGCGGCGCGACCGCGTCCTTGATGCCCTTCTTGACCGCGTGCAGGGCGTCGAACAGCGGCTTGCCGACCAGCGGAGTCTTCTCCAGCGCGTCCTTGACCAGGTCCAGGACCTTCTCGTAGCCCGGGTTCAGGCGCAGCGTGGCGAGGTGGTCGGCCAGGCCGCCGATGGTCGGGGCGTACGAGCGGCCGTTGTCGTTGACGATGATCACCAGCGGGTTGTCCGTGGCGGCGATGTTGTTCAGCGCCTCCCAGCACATGCCGCCGGTCAGTGCGCCGTCGCCGACGACGGCGACCACGTGGCGCTTCTCGCCGCGCAGGGCGTAGCCCTTGGCCAGGCCGTCGGCGTAGGAGAGCGCGGTCGACGCGTGGCAGTTCTCGACCAGGTCGTGCTCGCTCTCGGCCTGGCTCGGGTAGCCGGTGAGGCCGCCGCGCTGGCGCAGCTGGTCGAAGCCGTCCATCCGGCCGGTGACCATCTTGTGCACGTATGCCTGGTGGCCGGTGTCGAAGATGAAGCGGTCGGCCGGGGAGTCGAAGACCCGGTGCATGGCCAGGGTGAGTTCCACCACACCGAGGTTCGGCCCGATGTGCCCGCCGGTCCGCGCGACCTTGGCGATCAGGAAGTCGCGGATCTCGGCCGCCAGGCCGGTCAGCTGCTCCGGGGACAGCGTCTTGAGGTCCTGCGGCCCTTTGACCGAGCTCAGCAGGGTCACACCCTCGTTCATGACTTCTCCTCGCTGCCGTACCGCACAGCACTCCGGTGGGGGTGCCTCACGTTCCGCTTACCCATGCCGGGGAAGTCTATCGGCCGCCCGCACGGCCGCTCACCGGCTCGCCACCCCTTCACGAGACCTTCACTCACCCCAGCTCGCCGTCCGGGCGACACCCGTTCACTCCCCCGGGTTCAGCAGGGCGACACATTCCACGTGGTGCGTCTGCGGGAAGCAGTCGTAGGCCCGCAGGGCCGTCAGCTTCCAGCCTTGCTCACGGAAGGTGCGCACGTCACGGCCCAGAGCGGCCGGGTCGCAGGCGACGTAGGCCACCGCTCGCGGTCCTGCCGCGGTGATCGCCTTGACCACGGCGGCACCGGCTCCGGTGCGCGGCGGGTCCAGCACCACCACGTCGGCGTGCGGCAGCCGCTCCTTGGGCCGCCGGTCGCGGTGCAGGGCCCGCTCCACGGTCGCCTCGACGACGCGCACTCCCAGCGCGGCCAGATTGCCCCGGGCCGCCGCGACACCGTCGCGCGCCGACTCGACCAGGGTCACCGCGCCGGTCACCCCGACCCGGTCGGCCAGGGCGGCGGCGAACAGGCCCGCTCCGCCGTACAGGTCCCAGGCGTGCTCGCCGGGGCGCGGGTCCAGCAGCTCCAGCACCGCCTCCACCAGCGTGTCGGCGGCGGCCGGGTGCACCTGCCAGAAGCCGCCCGCGGAGATCGTGAAGTCGTGCCCGGCGGCCCGCTCGACGATCCGCTGCGGCGGGTCCTGGACCAGCTGCGCGGGAGCGCTCGACGGCTTGACCACGTCGATCAGGTCGGTGTCCGGCCAGCGCCGCTCCAGCACGTCGAGCGCCTGGATCTCCGGGTGCGCGATCCGGCAGCGGCCGATCGCCACCACCTCGTTGGAGCGGTGCTTGAGCAGGCCCGGCCGGCCCAGCGCGTCCGCCCGGTAGCGGACCCGGGTGCGCCAGCCCTCGTCCCCACCGGGCAGCTCGGCGACTGTCACACCGAGCGCGTCCAGCTCGGCCTCACCCAGTCTCCCGAGCCGGACGAGCTGCTCGCGCACCACGGCCGCCTTCCACTCCCGCTGCGCCGGGGACGCGACATGCTGCAGGTCGCAGCCTCCGCAGCCGTTCGCATGGGCGTACGGGCAGCGCGGGGTGATCCGGTCCGGGGACGCCTGCAGCACCTCGACGCAGTCGCCGCGCAGGTAGGCCTTGTGCAGCTCGGTGATCTCCACGACCACCCGCTCACCGGGCAGCGCGTGCCGCACGAAGATCACCTGACCCTCGTGCCGGGCCACGCAGTGCCCGCCGTGCGCGATCGGCCCGACGGTCACCTCGACCTTGTCGCCCTCGTAGAGCTCGGTGTCGGCGGCCATCAGACGTCCTCACCGGCGCGCGGGCCGCGAGCCGGGGTGCGCACCAGGTCGCGGTCCAGCCGGTCCAGGTCGGTGCTGTTGGTGGAGGCGAGCTGCCAGGGCACGCTGGTGACCATCACGCCCGGCTCGTACAGCAGCCGGCCCTTGATGCGCAGCGCGGACTGGTTGTGCAGAAGGTGCTCCCACCACCGGCCGACCACGTACTCCGGGATGTAGACGGTCACCACGTCGCGCGGCGAGGCTCGGCGCAGCGACTTCACGTAGTCGATGATGGGCCGGCTGATCTCCCGGTAGGGCGAGTCGACCACGGTCAGCGGGGTGTTGATGCCCCGGCGCTCCCATTCGGCCTGGATGGCGCGGGTGTCCGCGACGTCCACGTTGACGGTCAGCGCGGTCAGCGTGTCCGGCCGGGTCGCCTTCGCGTACGCGAGCGCCCGCATGGTCGGCAGGTGAAGCTTGCTGACCAGGACGATGGCGTGGTTGCGGGCCGGCAGCACCGGCCGCTCCTCGGACGGCACCAGCTCGCGGGCCACCGTGTCATAGTGCTTGCGGATGCCCACCATGATCGCGTAGATCACCGCCATCGCCGCGATCGAGATCCACGCGCCGTGGGTGAACTTGGTCGCCAGCACCAGGATCAGCACGAAGCCGGTCAGCACCGCACCGAAGCCGTTGATCGCCCGAGCCCGCTGCATCCGGCGGCGGGCCGACACGTCGCGCTCGGTGCGCAGCAGCCGGTTCCAGTGCCGCAGCATGCCGATCTGCGACAGCGTGAACGACACGAACACCCCGACGATGTACAGCTGGATCAGCCGGGTGGTCTCCGCCTGGAACGCGATGACCAGCACCGCCGCGAAGAAGGCCAGCAGCAGGATGCCGTTGGAGAAGGCCAGCCGGTCGCCGCGGGTGTGCAGCTGGCGCGGCAGGTAGCGGTCCTGCGCCAGGATCGAGCCCAGCACCGGGAAGCCGTTGAACGCGGTGTTCGCGGCCAGCACCAGGATCAGCGCGGTGACCGCGATGACCATGTAGAAGCCGATCGAGAAGTGGTCGAAGATCGTCGAGGCGAGCTGCGCGGTGACGGTGGGCTGCACGTAGTTCGCGGGCACGCCGACGATCTGCTGCTGCGGATCCTCCACGTACTGCAGGCCGGTCTTGAGGCTCAGCGCGACGATCGAGACCAGCATGATGATCGACAGCAGGCCGAGCAGCAGCAGCGTGGTGGCGGCGTTCTTGCTCTTGGGCGGTTTGAACGCGGGCACGCCGTTGGAGATGGCCTCGACGCCGGTCAGCGCCGCACAGCCCGAGGAGAACGCGCGCACCAGCAGGAACGCGAAGGCGAAGCTCGCGCCGACCTGCAGGCCGTGCTCCGGCAGGATGGTCAGGTCCGCGCTCGGGGCCTTGAGGTCCTCGCCGAGCACGAAGATCCGGATCACGCCCCAGCCGATCAGGCCGAGCATGGAGAACATGAACAGGTAGGTCGGGACGGCGAACATGAGGCCGGACTCGCGCAGGCCGCGCAGGTTCATCGCGGCCAGCAGGGCGATCAGCAGCACCGCGGTGACCACCTCGTGCCGGCCGATCAGCGGGATCGCCGCGCCCAGGTTCTCCACGCCCGACGAGATCGACACCGCCACCGTGAGCACGTAGTCGACCAGCAGGGCGCTGGCCACGGCCAGACCCGACTTGGACCCCAGGTTGACCGTGGCAACCTCGTAGTCGCCGCCGCCGGACGGGTAGGCGTGCACGTTCTGCCGGTAGCTCGCGACGACGGTCAGCATCACCACCACGACCGCCAGCGCCACCCACGGGGAGTACGCGTAGGCGGCCGCGCCCGCGATCGACAGGGTCAGCAGGATCTCACCCGGCGCGTAGGCGACGCTGGACAGCGCGTCCGAGGCGAAGATCGGCAGTGCGATGCGCTTGGGCAGCAGGGTGTGCTGCAGTCGGTCGGAACGGAACGGCCTGCCGAGCAGGAGACGCTTCAGCAGGGAGGTAGGGCTCGCCACATGTGGGAGCCTACGACGCCCGGGCGCGAAGGCACGTGGCACTCTGATGTCGCGCGCCGTACGCGCGCATGGCAGGCTGGGCGAAGGTGGCAGTCCTGGGCGCACCGCACCGCTTTCTGTCACGGGGCCAGGACACCGGTCGGGAGGGCGTGACGTGCACGTTGTGATCATGGGGTGCGGCCGGGTCGGCTCGACGCTCGCGCACAGCCTGGAGGCGCGCGGGCACTCCGTCTCGATCATCGACCAGGACGCCGACGCGTTCCGGCGGCTCTCCCCCGATTTCGCGGGCACCACGGTCACCGGCGTCGGCTTCGACCGCGAGGTCCTCGTCCAGGCCGGCATCGAACGGGCCGACGCCTTCGCGGCGGTCTCCAGCGGCGACAACTCCAACATCATCTCCGCGCGGCTGGCGCGCGAGACGTTCGGCGTGCAGCGCGTCGTGGCCCGCATCTACGACCAGCGCCGCGCCGAGGTGTACGAGCGGCTGGGCATCCCCACCGTCGCGACCGTGCGCTGGACCGCCGACCGCATCGTGCGGCACCTGGTGCCCGAGGGCGCCACCGAGCTGTACCGCGACCCCACCAGCACCGTCGCCATCATCGAGACCCCGGTGAACCCGGCCTGGATCGGCCACCCGCTGCACGCGCTGGAGGAGGCGACCGGCACCCGCACCGCGTTCCTGATGCGTTTCGGCCTCGGCACGCTGACCACCGCGTCGACCGTACTGCAGGACGGCGACCAGGTGTTCATGCTGGTCACAGACGACATCGCGGAAACCGTCACCAAGATCGCCGCCGCGCCGCCGGCCGCGGCCTAGGAGGAGTCACCATGCGGGTCGCCATCGCCGGGGCGGGCAACGTCGGGCGCTCCATCGCCCAGGAGCTCATCGAGAACGGCCACCAGGTCATGCTGCTGGAGCGCCAGCCGCGCATGCTGCGCCCCGAGCGGGTGCCCGCCGCAGACTGGGTGCTCGCCGACGCCTGCGAGCTGTCCAGCCTCCAGGAGATCAACCTCGCCGCCTGTGACGTGGTCGTCGCCGCCACCGGCGACGACAAGGTCAACCTGGTCGTGTCGCTGCTGGCCAAGACCGAGTTCGCGGTGCCCCGGGTGGTCGCCCGGGTGAACCGGGCCGAGAACGAGTGGCTGTTCACCGAGCAGTGGGGGGTGGACGTCTCCGTCTCCAAGCCACGCGTCATGGCGGCCCTGGTCGAGGAGGCGGTGACGGTCGGCGACCTGGTCCGGCTGATGACCTTCCGGCACGGCGAGGCCAACCTCGTGGAGATCACCCTGCCCGAAGACGCCCCGCACGTGGGCCTGCCGATCCGCTCTATCCCGCTGCCTCCGGACAGCGCCCTGGTCGCCATCGTGCGCGGCCGCCGGGTGCTCACGCCGACCCCGGACGACCCGGTCGAGGCGGGCGACGAGCTGGTCTTCGTCTGCACGGTCGAGGTCGAAGAGCAGGTCCGCTCGGTCATGCTCGGCGCCGACAGCGTCGAGAAGACCCGCTCCCGCCGCCGCTGACCCACTATCGGCCGGCACGGCCCGCCCCGCTTTTCACAGACGTTGGCCTATCTCATCGAAAAACTCGCGATCGGAGTCGATGAGACAGGCCAACGTCTATAACGATCGGGCGCCCGTGGGTGCCGTTCGGGAAGTGCGGAAGGTGATCAGGCAGGCTGGGGCGCGTCCCGGCGGACGCGGCGGACGACGCCGAAGCTGATCACCACGAGCAGGGCGAACAGCGGCGTGCCCATCACGATGCGGGCGATGCCGAGGGCGGTGCCCTGCTCGGTCATCCACAGCCCGCCCTGGACGGCCACCTTGATCGCGAACACCACCGCCCACAGCGCGGTCAGCTGGGAGAAGACGCGTACCAGCCGGTTGTCCTCGCGCCAGTCGTTGCGCCCGCCGTTGGCGATCACCGACCAGAACCAGCCCACCATCGGGTGGCGCAGCGCGATCGAGCCCAGCAGGATCACGATCTGGCCCATGGTGATCCAGATGCCCGGCAGGTAGAAGTCGACCTCCTTGCCGGAGTCCCAGGCCATCCAGGCCCCCAGCCCGATGCCGAACAGTCCGTTCAGCGCGAAGCGCACGGGCCGCTTCTGGATGAGCCGCACCACCGCCACGCCGATCGCCACCGCCGCGGACGCGCCGATGGCGAACTGCAGCGCGGTGCGTGAGTCCTCGGCCGGAAACCAGAAGCCCAGCACGATGTTGGTCAGCACGAACACGATGACCGGGATGGCCGCCTCGGTCATCCCGCGCCAGCCGCCCAGCTGCTGCGCCACCTGCTCGGCGAACGGCGGAAGCTGCTCGAGATCATCCTCGGCCACGGCACGATTACGATCGGTGACAGGGTCGCTCATGACTGCTCCTCGCTGCGTGCGGATCGCTCGCTCACGCGGCCGCTTCCAGCTCGTAGTAAGGGTTGTAGATGACCTTGCGACCGTCGCGTACGGCGACCCGGCCGCGCACGTGCAGCCCGCGCCCCGGCTCGATGCCGTTGATGTGCCGGCGGCCCAGGAACACCAGGGTGATCAGGTCCGTGCCGTCGTAGAGGTCGGCTTCCAGGGTGGGCAGGTTGGTACGCGGCGTGTAGACGACCGTACGAAGCCGGCCGCTGACGTTGACGAGATCGCCGCGGTGCACGGTGTCCGCGCAGACGCAACCCGCGAGTTCGGTGTCCCGGCGCAGCTCCTCCGACTCGAGTTCGGAGTCGGTGGCGGTGAGCCGGTGGAGCATGCCACGCAGCCCCTTGTGCCGTGATCGGGCGTCGTCGGTCGACATGACCTGCTTCATCCTTCCCCGTCGGGGCGAGGTCCCCGAGCGGCGCGTAACAGCCAGCCTACTGCGGGGCGACCCGGCTGGGGACACCCCGGCCCGAACATGGGACAGCCCCGGGCGCGCCGCCGTCGCAGCGGCGCGGCCGGGGCCGGCCTGGGTCAGTCGCGGCGCGGGCGCGGGGAGGGCTTGCGCCGCGGCGCGTCACCCGGAGCGGGGGCCGCGCCGCCGCTGCCGCCCGCCGGTGCGATCGAGCCGAACGTCGGCGTCGTGGGCGTCGGCGGCACCCGGCCCGGCACCAGCCGGCTACCGGATCCGTCGTACGGGTCGCCACCGTAGGCCCCGTCGCCGTACTGCGCCTGGCGGGGCTGCTCGACGGGCGGTTCGGGCTGGTTCTGCGCGGCCTGCCGGGCGGCGGCCTCCTCGGCCATGTTCGGCGGCAGGCGCAGCGGCAGCGCCTCCCGGACCGGGCGGGCGGTGTCGTCGCGGCGGACCGCCAGGCCCGTCAGCACCAGCGTGAGCGGACCGGCCTCGGTGACGTCGACCGCCGCCGGGCCCTGGAACACGGCGCGGACCATCCAGCGCGGGCCGTCGACCCCGATGAAGCGCAGGTCGTTGAACCCCTCGGGGGTGCGGATGCGGGCGCGCAGCTCGACGCCCCAGCGCCCGTTCACCTCCTCGGCGCCGACCCCGTCGGCGAACAGGGACTTGCGGATCTCCTCGCGCACCTCGTCCCAGATGCCCTCGGTGCGCGGCGCCGCGAAGACGCCGAGCTGGAGCGCGTTCGGGCCGTGCACGAGCGCGATCTGCTGGATCATGCCCTGCTCGCCGGCCTGCACCCGGATCTCGACCCCGTCGACGGCGGGCAGCAGCAGACTGCCCAGGTCCAGGCGGGGTGCGTCGGGGGCCTCCGAGGCGTCGTACGGGCCGTCGTCGCCGAAGATCGACGCCTCGGCAGGGAGGTGGGAGCCGTTCGTGCCGTTGGACTTCGCCGCGGGGGTGTCAGCCTCGTCGGGCTGCCAGTCCTCGCCGAGCAGCGCGGCGCGCCGGGCGGCGCGGGCGTCCACGAACTTCGGCTCCTCGGCCTTGGCGTGCCGGCCACCGCTGGCCGCACGTCGTCGCGAGAAGATCACTGTTCCTCCTCATTTCCCCGTCGAGCCGTGCCCACCGGTGCCCCGTACGGAGTCCGGCAGTTCGGCGACGTCGTGGAAGTGTGCCCGCTCCACCCGCTGCACGACAAGTTGCGCGATGCGGTCGCCGCGAGAGATCTTGGCGGTGTTCGCCCGGTCGTGGTTGATCAGCTGAACCAGGATCTCGCCCCGGTAGCCCGCGTCGACGGTGCCGGGAGCGTTGAGCACGGTCACCCCCATTTTCGCCGCCAGACCGGACCGGGGGTGGACCAATCCGACGAACCCGTCCGGCAGGGCGATGGCCACGCCCGTGGGCACCAGCCGGTGCTCGCCCGGAGCGAGCACGACGTGCTCGGCGGCGTACAGGTCCGCGCCCGCGTCACCCGGGTGGGCGTACGACGGCGGCGGCAGGTCCGGGTCGAGCCGGCGGATCGGCACCACGACGGGTGGGGTCGCAGGGGGATACAACGGTCCAAACCTCCGGGGGAAGTGACTGACGCGCACCCGTGACGGGGAGCTGCGTCTCCTTGCCTCTATCCTGCCGCGCCCGGTGGACCCGGCGGGCCCTACCCTCGATGCTGTGACACATCCAGGCAGCGGCACGGCATCCTCAGGCACAACGGCGACAGGGGGTGGCGCGGCACGGCTTGTGTCCGGTCACACCGAGCGCCTGTCCGTGCCGTGGTGGCTCTGGCTGCCGTCTTTGCTGGTCGGAGCGGTGTTGGCGGCTCAGGTCGGATTGGGCGCCGCCGGACCGCGCGGCTGGGTGGCGTACCCGGTGGTGCTGACCCTGGTCGCCGTCGGCCTGTGGCGGCTGGGGCGGATCCGGATCAGCGTGACGGAGGACGAGTTCCTGGTGGACGACGCCCGGCTGCCGCTGCGCCACGTGGCGCAGGCGATCCCGCTGGACGCCGCCACCAAGCGCGAGCTGCTCGGGCCGAGCGCCGACCCGATGGCGTTCGTGATCCAGCGGCCCTGGGTCCCCGGCGCCGTGCAGGTGGTGCTCGACGACCCCGACGACGTCACGCCGTACTGGGTGATCAGCAGCCGCCGGCCCGAGGACCTGGCCCGCGCGCTACGCCGCGTCGGCTGACCCGGGCGGCAGCGCCGGACCGCGCCGCTGCCGGCGCAGATCGTTGCGGATGTCGTCGCCGAGCCGCCGGGTGGCCTTGCGGTTGAGGTAGCTGGCGATGGCCGCGCCGGTCAGCAGCGGCCCCAGCGTGGTCAGGTTACGCCCGAACCGCTTGAGGACCATGTCGCGCAGCTGCTTGCGGGTGGCCGTGCCGAGCACCGTGGCCGCGGCCGCGCCGGGCAGCATCGGGCTGATGCCCCGGTGGCTGGCCCAGCCCTGCATCAGGCTGATCGCCCGCTGCGACGGCGTGCCCACCACCGGCTGCCCGTACACCTCGTGCAGCTCGCCGATGAGCTTGAGCTCGATGCCGACCACGCCGACCGTCTCGGTCGCCAGCAGGACCGGCGTGGACAGCAGGGTGGGCGGCACCGCCCACTCGATGGAGGCCATGCCGCCGCCGACCGCGCCGACACCCGCCGCGGCACGGGCCGCGTTGCGGATCAGGCGCTCGGCGAGGGCCTCGTCGTCGAGGCCCGGGTAGTGCCGCCGCAGCGTCTCCAGATTGCGCACCGGCACGTGCGGGGCCAGGTCGGAGACCGCCTCGGTGATCCAGTTGATCGCCTTGCGCGGCATGAACACTTCTTTGACGCCGCGCTCGCGCAGGCCCACCAGCATCCGCCCGAGCAGCTTGCGCCGCCCCGCCTTGTCCAGGTCCTCGTCGGCGAGTCCCGCCACGGCCAGGGCCAGCTCGTCGGGCCTACCCGCGGCGGCGCCGGGTGCGGCAGTGCCCGACCCGCCGGTCGATGACTCAGCGCCGCCGGGCACCTGGTCGGGGCTCGTGGTCATGGCTGGCTCCTGTCGGCTGAGACGGCATCCGGTCCACGACGGTCGTCGGGCCCGCTGCGGACCCGGACCGTGTGCGGCACGCCGCGTCCGTTGCGGCGTGCCTCGATCCGTGTACCCAGATGTTCTGCGCCATCTCACCCCATCGCGTCAAGCCCCGGAAATGCCCGGCCGGCTCACGCGCTCAGGCGCACTCGCGGCAGATCGGCTCGCCGTTGCGCTCGCCTGCCAGCTGGCTGCGGTGATGCACCAGGAAGCACCGCGAGCAGCGGAACTCGTCGGCCTGCATCGGCACGACCTTCACCGTGAGCTCCTCGTCGGCCAGGTCGCCGCCGGGCAGTTCGAAGTTCTCGGCGAGGTCGGTCTCATCCACGTCCACGCTGCCCGACTGTGTGTCGACACGCCGGGCCTTCAGCTCCTCGAGGCTGTCCTCACCGAGGTCGGCCTCGTCACGGCGCGGGGCGTCGTAGTCGGTGGCCATCGATTGTCACACTCCCAATTTGTGTACTCGTCCGTCATGCGCGCGCTCGTTGTCACTCTCAACGAGCGCGGTACTTTAGCGCGCCCGTGTGGGAGTTGTACGCTCCCGCACACGAAGTTGTTCCCGATGTGACTGAGCAGACAGCGTCATGGGGCCGTCGGGTCAGGCGAGACCAAGGTAGGGGCAGCCGCCCGCCGATCACGGTCGGCGCGCCGGGAACGTACGGCCAATTCCGGCCGTCTGTCGGGTCGCGGCCCCCGGCGGGCCGGTCAACCGATAACCTCTGGCCCATGCCGTCAAAGTGGCGGCAGCGGACCTCTGGCTCACGGGGAGCGGCACCGAGATGCAACTAGCACGAATTCGGGCGATCGCCATCATCAGCACCCTGGCGATCATCGGTATCACCCTCGCCGTGATCACGCTCAATCGTGACACGCAGAGCGAGGCTCCGGTGGCCAAGAGCTGCCCCGCGGGCTGGGTGCCCGTCGACGACACGCTGCCCGACTCCGAGAGTCAGGTCAAGATCAACGTCTACAACGCCACGAGCACCCCGGATCTCGCCCGCAACGTGGCCGCGGACTTCACCAACCGCAAGTTCAAGGTGGAGAAGACGGGCAACGAGAAGAAGGCCCAGCCGGACATCGTCGCCGAGCTGCGCTACGGCCCGAAGACGGTCGGCGCGGCCCAGCTGCTGAAGGCCTACTTCCTCAACGACGTCGAGCCCGTGTTCGACATCAAGCGCGAGAACGACACCATCGACGTGATCATCGGCGGGCAGTTCAAGCAGCTCGCCACGCCCACCGAGATGCGCCAGGCGGTCGCCGCGCTGGGCCGGCCCGAGCTGCCCGAAGGCACCTGCGCCGAGAAGCCCTGACCTGCCGCCCTCCTCGTGAGCCGAGGCCCGGCCCCACCACGTGGTGCCGGGCCTCGCCCGTCCCGGATGGCGTTGAGGGCTACGGGCCGCCGTCCGCGTCGAGTTCGGTGAGCAGGGCCTCCAACGGGGCGTGCAGGGCCGGTGGGGCCGCCAGGACCATCCGGCCCCCGGCGGGGCGGCCGGACAGGCCGGTGACCAGCAGGCCCGCCTCGCGGGCGATCAGGCCGCCGGCGGCCAGGTCCCACTCGGCCAGGCCCTTCTCGTAGTAGGCGTCCAGCATGCCCTCGGCGGCCGCGCACAGGTCCAGCGCCGCCGCGCCCATCCGCCGGATGTCGCGCACCTGCGGCAGCACGTGCGCGACCACCGCCGCCTGGTGCGCCCGCCGCTCCCGGGCGTACGCGAAACCCGTGCCGACCAGCGACAGCGCCAGCTCGGTGGCCGGCGAGCCGGTCAGCCGCCGCCCGTCCCGAAACGCCCCGTGGCCCCGCGCGGCCGTCCAGGTCTCCCCTGTCGCGGCGTTGCGCACCACCCCCGCCACGACCTCCCCGTCCACCTCCGCGGCGATCGACACGGCGTACTGGGCCAGCCCGTAGAGGTAGTTCACCGTCCCGTCGATCGGGTCGACGATCCAGCGGACCCGGCTCTCGCCGGCAATTCCCGCGCCTCCGTACTCCTCGCCGAGTACCGTGTCACCCGGGCGCCGCGCCGCCAGCGCGGCGATCACCTGTTGCTCGACCGCGCGGTCCGCGGCCGTCACGACGTCCGTGGCAGTGGATTTCGTGCCGACATCGGTGATCGCCTCGTTACGCATACGGCGGGCGGTGTCGGCCGCGTCAGCGGCCACCTGTACCGCGATATCCAGCAGTTCCAGCTCGTTCACGACCGTCCTCCTCGTCACCTGGTGCCATCCTGCCAAGGCTCCGGAGCCCGCTCGCGGACCTCCTGCGGCGTGCGCGCCGAGATGATCGCCGAGTACGGCGCTACAATTCACGCCTGCGTCGTGCCGAAGGTGCGAGGCGCATCCACACATCACACTGGCTGACCCACCGCGACGCGCCCTGCGACGCGGCCGAAGCCGCAGATTCTTGTTTGATACTCGCCTCCGGAAGGTCGTCCGTGACTGAAGCCCGCCAGATCAGCGCCGACGTTCGCTCGCTCACCGACATGCTGATCGCCCAAGCCGCAGGCGCCGGCGGCCGGCTCACGCCTGCGGATGTGGCGCGCACCGTGGAGGCTGCCGACGTCACCCCCGCCCAGGCCAAGAAGATGCTTCGCGCTCTGCTCGAGGCGGGCGTGACGGTCGAGGTCGACGACTCCGCCAACGGCCGCCGCAAGGTGGCCGCCGCGCGGGCCGCGACCCCGGCGTCGAAGGCCACCACCGCGAAGGCGGCCCCGCCCGCCGCGTCGAAGGCCGCCAAGCCGGCCGCACCCAAGCAGGCCACGCCCACCGAGAGCGGCGCCGACGCGCCCGCTCCGGTCAAGCTGGCACCGAAGGCCGCTCCGGCCAAGGCCGCCCCGGCGGCCAAGCCGGTGAAGGCCGCCGCCAAGGCCGCCCCCGCGAAGGCGGAGGACGGCGCGGAGGCCAAGGCCGCGCCCGCCAAGAAGGCCGCTGCCAAGAAGGCTGTCGAGAAGAAGACACCCGAGAAGGCCGCGCCCGCCAAGGCCGCCAAGAAGGGCGAGCCGGCCGAGGGCGACGAGCCGGACGGCGCCGACCTCTCGATCGAGGAGCTGGCCGCCGACCTCGAGGACGTCGTGGTCGACGAGCCGGTCGAGGTGGCCCAGGCCGCCGAGGCCGACGCCGCCGCGTCCGACGACTTCGAGTGGGACGCCGAGGAGTCCGAGGCGCTCAAGCAGGCCCGCAAGGACGCCGAGCTGACCGCGTCGGCCGACTCCGTCCGGGCGTACCTCAAGCAGATCGGCAAGGTGCCGCTGCTCAACGCGGAGCAGGAGGTCGAGCTCGCCAAGCGGATCGAGGCCGGCCTGTACGCCGCCGAGCGGCTGCGCCAGGCCGAGGAGGAGGGTCTGCAGCTCACCCGCGACATGCAGCGGGACCTGCTGTGGGTCTCCCGCGACGGCGAGCGCGCCAAGAACCACCTGCTGGAGGCCAACCTCCGCCTGGTGGTGTCGCTGGCCAAGCGCTACACCGGACGCGGCATGGCGTTCCTGGACCTGATCCAGGAGGGCAACCTCGGCCTCATCCGCGCCGTCGAGAAGTTCGACTACACCAAGGGCTACAAGTTCTCCACGTACGCCACCTGGTGGATCCGCCAGGCCATCACCCGCGCCATGGCCGACCAGGCCCGCACCATCCGCATCCCGGTGCACATGGTCGAAGTGATCAACAAGCTCGGCCGCATCCAGCGCGAGCTGCTCCAGGACCTGGGCCGCGAGCCCACCCCGGAGGAGCTGGCCAAGGAGATGGACATCACCCCGGAGAAGGTGCTGGAGATCCAGCAGTACGCCCGGGAGCCCATCTCGCTGGACCAGACCATCGGCGACGAGGGCGACAGCCAGCTCGGCGACTTCATCGAGGACTCCGAGGCGGTCGTGGCCGTCGACGCGGTCTCCTTCTCGCTGCTGCAGGACCAGCTCCAGCAGGTGCTGCAGACGCTGTCGGAGCGCGAGGCGGGCGTGGTGCGGCTGCGGTTCGGCCTCACCGACGGCCAGCCGCGGACTTTAGACGAGATCGGCCAGGTGTACGGGGTCACGCGCGAGCGGATCCGGCAGATCGAGTCCAAGACCATGTCGAAGCTCCGGCACCCGTCGCGCTCGCAGGTCCTGCGCGACTACCTCGACTAAAGCCAGTAAGTCAAGTCGACACTCCGCGCATATCGGGCGTTTGGTATCCACCGAACGTACAGAGATACTCACCGTGCGTACATAGACGGGTAGGCGCTCTGTTTCTGTTCGACGCGCGATCGTTGACGTGGCACTCTGGTGGGACGGCACACTGTGCAGGACGGGTCATCTCCCCGATAACCCGTCTGACCAGGTAGGCTCGACCGCTCGACGGCTGTGACCCCGGTCCCCCCGAGGCCCCATCCGGGAAGCCCTTCGGCACGGCCGGTGTTGGAGGCTTACATGGGCAACGAGCTGAATGACAATGGCGGGTTCGGCGCTGCTGGACTCGGCGGATCGACGATGGATATCAGCATCGGTGACGACCAGAGGAGGAAGGCGATGACCCAGACCCTCACGCCGCCGCCGGAAACGGTGGCTGCCCCAGCCGCCGATGAACGGTGCGACCGCTGTAACGCGGCGGGCAAATTGCGTGTGAAGCTGGCCGGTGGGGGCGAGCTGGTGTTCTGCGGACACCACGCCAACAAGTACGCCGACGACCTTGTCAAGATTGCCGTGGAAGTGGCGGCGGACCCCGAGTTCACCTGGCGGGGCGCCGACATGACGACCAAGTAACACCACAGGCTTGACCCGAAAGGGGCACCGCAACCAGCGGTGCCCCTTTCGGCGTGTCCGGCCCCGCCCCTCCCCCCGCGCAACTCTTAAAGACTTGGGCCCTCCCGCGTGTGCGGTGGGCCCAGGTCTTTAAGAGTTGCTGCAGGTGGTGGGTGGGTCAGAAGGACTGGATGGTCGCGATGCGTTCTTCGAGTTGTTCGATCGTGGCCTGGGCGCTGGGGGGGCCGCCGCACTTGGAGCGCAGTTCGGCGTGGATCTTGCCGTGGGGCAGGTTGGTGCGGTGGTGGTGGGCTGCGACCAGGGCGTTGAGCTGGCGGCGGAGGTGGATGCGGCGCTCGGTGGCGGACATGTCGCGGGCCACCGGTTCGCGCTGGGCGGGGGTCTGCTCGGCACGGTTGCGCCGTACGGCCGCCGCCTGCTCCGCCTGGCGCTTGCTCAGCAGGGCGGCCACCTGGTCGGCGCTGAGCAGGCCGGGTAGCCCCAGGAAGTCCTCCTCCTCGGGCGTGCCGGCCTGGGCGGGCAGCCCGAAGGTGGCGCCGTCGAAGATCACCTGATCGAGCTCGGCGGTGGCGGACAGCGCCTCGAACGACTTGGTCAGCTCGCCGCTGGCGTCCTCCGCCTTCTGTGCGCGCTCCAGCAGCTCGTCGTCCAGGCCGTCCTTGGCCTTGGGACCGCCGAGCACGTGGTCGCGCTCCAGCTCCATCTCGCTGGCCAGCCCGAGCAGCGTCGGCACGCTGGGCACGAAGACGCTGGCCGTCTCCCCGGGGCGGCGGGCCCGCACGAAACGCCCGATGGCCTGGGCGAAGTACAGCGGCGTGGAGGCGCTGGTGGCGTACACGCCGACGGCCAGGCGGGGGATGTCGACGCCTTCGGACACCATGCGCACCGCGACCATCCAGCGCTGCTGGGAGGCGCTGAATTCAGCGATCTTGGCAGACGCCCCGGTGTCGTCGGAGAGCACCACCACGGCCTTCTCGCCGGAGATGGTCTCGATCAGCTTGGCGTACGCGCGGGCGGTCTGCTGGTCCGAGGCGATGATCAGGCCCCCGGCGTCCGGGATGCCCCCGGAGCGCAGCACCTGCAGGCGCGCGTCGGCGGCCCGCAGCACCTGCGGCATCCAGTCGCCCTTGGGGTCCAGCGCGGTGCGCCAGGCGTGCGCGATCAGGTCCTGGGTGAGCGGCTCGCCGAGGCGCACCGCGAGTTCGTCGCCCGCGCTGGTGCGCCAGCGGGTCTCGCCCGAGTAGGCGAGGAAGATCACAGGCCGGACGACGCCGTCGGCGAGCGCGTCGGCGTAGCCGTACACCGAGTCGGCCCGCGAGCGCTGCACCTCGCCGACCCGCTCGTACGTGACGAAGGGGATCGGGTTCTCGTCGGACCGGAACGGCGTCCCGGTCAGCATCAGCCGCCGCACGGCGGGCTCGAACGCCGCCTTCACGCCGTCGCCCCAGCTGCGCGAGTCGCCCGCGTGGTGGATCTCGTCCAGGATGACCAGCGTCTTGCGGGTCAGCGTGCGCCGCAGGTGCACCTGCGGCGCCATGCCGACCTGCGCGTACGTCACGACCGCGCCGTGGAAGTCCGAGCTGGTGTGCACGTCGGCGTTGCGGAACATGGCGTCGAGCTGGATGCCCACCCGGGCCGCCGCCTGCGCCCACTGCAGTTTCAGGTGCTCGGTCGGGGCGACCACGGTGACCGCGTCCACGCTGCCGTCGGCCAGCAGCTCGGCCGCGATGCGCAGGGCGAACGTCGTCTTGCCCGCGCCGGGCGTGGCGACCGCGAGGAAGTCGGGTGAGCGCCGGCGGATGTATTCGACCAGTGCCTTGCGCTGCCAGGCGCGCAGCGCCGGGAACGACTCGGGGACGGGGCGGGCCAGCGCCACGCGGCAGCCTCCTGCTCAGACGGGGGATCGCACGAAAGAGCCCTCGGGTCGGCCACTACCGAAGGGAGGCCGGCCGGACCTCGAAGGCGGGCCCTGAGTCTATCGGCTCGTCAGGACAGGTCCGCGCGCCTGCCGACCCGAATGTGGTGAGTCGCTTTGCACACCACCCGATCCGGCGGCCGCGGTCACCCGGAATCCGTGGTCGCACCGCCGCCCAGGCGCGGCCGCGGCGCCGACCAGTGGCGGTACAGGGCCGTGATACGCACCACGAAGACCAGCAGCGCCGCGCCGGTGAAGGTGAGCACACTGCCCCAGCCGAACCGGACCAGGGACGCCACCGCGATCGCGCCCAGCAGTGACGCCACCGCGTAGATCTCCCGGCGCAGCACCACCGGGATCTCGTTGAGCAGCAGGTCGCGGACCAGACCCCCGCCGATCCCGGTCAGCATGCCCAGCAGGCACGAGCCGACGGCCGGCACCCCGGCGTCGAGCGCCTTGAGCGTGCTGGTGACCGTGAACAGGCCCAGCCCGGCCGCGTCCAGGCCGAGCACGGTACGCCGCAGCCGGTCCAGGTGCGGGTGCAGCCAGAACACGGCCAGCGAGGCGGCGATCGCGGTGGCCGGGTAGCGCCAGTCGGCGAACGCCAGCGGCGGCACCTGGTTGATCACCAGGTCGCGCAGGATGCCGCCGCCCAGCGCGGCGACGAAACCCACGAACACGACGCCGAACAGGTCGAGCCGTTTGCCGACCGCGGCGGAGCCGCCCGAGGCGGCGAAGACGGCGACCCCGGTGAGGTCCCCGATCAGCAGGGCCGACGAACTGTCCACCGGCGCAGGCTACGACGCGGTGTGCCGTACCCCCGCGCCGCCTCGCCGCCGACCACCCACCGGAACCGGCCCCACGGCACCGGCCGGGTCAGTTCTGGGGCTGGTAGGCGCGCTCGTAGAGGGCGTCGATGTCGGCCTGCAGCGGCAGGGACGAGGACGCGCCCCAGTGCTGGGCACAGGCCGCGCCCGCGGCACAGGCCCAGCGCAACGCTTCCTCGACCGGCCTGCCCTGCGCCCAGGCCACCGCGAACGCACCGGTGAAGGCGTCCCCGGCGGCGGTGGTGTCCACCGCGGCGACGGGCGGCGCGCCGACCTCCAGCCGCGTCCCGTCACGGTCGGCGTACGCGGCCCCGGCCGCGCCGAGGGTCAGCACCACCCGCGGCACCGAGGCCAGCAGGTTCGCCATCAGTTCGGGCACGTTGTCGGCCCGGGACGGGTCGCGGCCGCCGTCGAGCCCGGCCAGCGCGGCGGCCTCGGTCTGGTTCACCACCAGCACGTCCACCAGGGCCAGCAGCTCGCTCGGCAGGGCGCGGGCAGGGGCGGCGTTCAGCACGAAGGCCGTCCGGCCCGCGCGGGCGGCCACGGCGGCCTGGACGACCGTCTCCAGCGGGATCTCCAGCTGGCAGAGCAGCACGTCGCAGCTCTCGATCAGCTCACGGTCGACCGCGTCCAGCTCGGTGAACTGCGCGTTCGCTCCGGGCGCGACGACGATGAGGTTCTCCGCGGCGGCGTCGACGGCGATCAGCGCCACACCGGAGGGCCCGGCCATCCGGCGCAGCCCGTCCAGCTCCACGCCGGACGCGGCCAGGCAGCCCTTGAGCTCGTCACCGAAGGTGTCCAGGCCGACCGCGCCCAGGAAGTGGCACCGGGCCCCGGCCCGGGCGGCGGCGATCGCCTGGTTGCCGCCTTTACCGCCGGGAACGGTCGAGAATCCGTCGCCGAGCACGGTCTCGCCGGGGCGCGGCAGGGTGGGCGTCGCCACCACCAGGTCCATGTTCGCGCTGCCCACGACGACCACGCTCGCGGTCATGCCCGCTCCTCGCTGCGCCCGCGGGCGCTACGACCTGACGGAGCCCGCAACGCGGGCTCCTGGCGGCGCGCCGAGACCCCCGTGCCGCACGGCCCATCCGGCCGTCCGTCGGCGCGCGAGCCGGATCATTCGGAGAGGTTCTCGTAGATCTCTTTGCACTCCGGGCACACCGGAAAACGGTTCGGGTCTCTGGTGGGCACCCAGACCTTGCCGCACAGGGCACGCACCGGCGTTCCCTCGATCATGGCTTCGAGCAGTTTGTCCTTGGGCGCGTAGTGCGACAAACGCTCGTGGTCGCCCTCATCTAGGCGATAGTCCGTCGCAACGCGCTCATCAAGGATGGTGCTGGGGTTCGTCACTGGTGTGGTCACCCGAACATTGTCTCAGGTCACCGGCTGGCAGCCCAGCCTGATATCCCGACGTGCTGGTACGAGCCCTGACCCGCACCCGCGTCCGGCCGCCGGCTGAGAGGCCGGACGCCGCGGCCGCCGGAGGCGGACGTCGGCAGCCCCGTAAGCTCATGATCGTGACTGGTGTGAGCATTCAGCTGGGTGACGAGGTCAAGGCGGCGCTGGCCGCCGGGCAGCCGGTGGTGGCGCTGGAGAGCACGATCGTCTCCCACGGCCTGCCGCGACCGGACAATCTGCGCGTCGCCCGCGAGATCGAGCAGGTGGTACGCGACAACGGCGCGGTCCCGGCGACGATCGGCATGGTCGGCGGCCGGCTGGTCGCGGGGCTCGACGACGCGGCGCTCACCCGCCTGGCCACGGGCGAGAACGTGGCGAAGCTCTCGGTGCGCGACCTGGCCATCGCGGCCGCGCTCGGCGCCGACGGCGCGACCACGGTCGCCAGCACGTCGGCGATCGCCGCCGCGGCCGGGATCGGCGTGTTCGCGACGGGCGGCCTGGGCGGGGTGCACCGCGAAGCCGCGCAGACCTTCGACGAGTCCGCCGACCTGTGGACGCTCGCGCAGACGCCGATCGTGGTGGTCTGCGCCGGGGTGAAGTCGATCCTGGACGTGGGCGCGACCCTGGAGCGCCTGGAGACGCTCGGCGTCGGGGTGGCCGGCTACCGGACCGACCGCTTCCCGGGGTTCTTCATCCGCGACAGCGGGTTCGGCGTGGACTGGCGGCTGGACTCCCCCGAGCAGATCGCGGCGGCCATGCGCGCCCAGCGCGACCAGGGCGTGCACCGCGGCGCGCTGGTGGTGGCCAACCCGCTGCCCGAGGACGAGCAGCTCGACCGCGGGCTGCACGACCGCACCCTGGCCGAGGGCCTGGCGATCGTGGAGCGCGACGGGGTGACCGGCAAGCGGGTCACGCCGGTGCTGCTGTCGCACTTCCACGCAGCGACGCAGGGGCAGAGCCTGGCGGTCAACGTACGCATCATCCTGCGCAACGCGGCGCTGGCCGCGCAGATCGCCGTCGCGGCCGGGCAGCAGTGATCCTCTCCGTCGGAGACCTGGTCACCGACGTGCTGGCGGTGCTGCGGGCGCCGCTGGCACAGGGCTCGGACACCCCGGCGACGGTGCACGTCGCCGGGGGCGGCCAGGCCGCGAACACCGCCGCGTGGCTGGCCGCGCTGGGCGCGCCGGTGACCTTCGTGGGCGCGGTCGGCGACGACCAGGCCGGTCGCGACCGGCTGGCCGAGCTGCACCAGGCGGGCGTACGCACCCAGGTGAGCGTGCGCCCCGGGGCGAGCACCGGCAGCATCGTGGTGCTGACGCACGGCGGCGAGCGCACCATGATCAGCGATCGGGGCGCGAACCTGCTGCTGGCCTCCGCCGACGTGGACGCCGCCATCGCCCAGGGCGCGTCGCTGCTGCACCTGTCCGGATACACCCTGCTGGATCAGCCGTCCCGCCCGTCCGGGCGCTACGCGCTCGCCTCGGCCCGCGCGGCGGGGCTGCGCACGTGTGTCGACGCCGCCTCGGCCGCGCCGCTGTACGCGGTCACCACCGAGCTGATCGAGGACGGGGTGACGGGTCACCCGTTCCTGGACTGGGTACGCGGGGTGGACCTGCTGCTGGCCAACGCCGACGAGGCGACCGCGCTGGCCGGCCCCGGCGACCCGGCGGACCAGGCGCTGCGGATGTCGTACGCGATCGGCGGCGACGTGGTGGTGAAGCTCGGTGCGCACGGAGCGCTGTGGGCCGGCCCGGCCGGCGTGGTGCACGTCATGGGCGACCCGGTGCCGATCGTGGACGCCACCGGCGCGGGCGACGCCTTCGCCGCGGGCCTGCTGGCCGCCTGGTCGGCCGGGGCCGGGCAGCACGACGCCCTGCTCGCGGGCTGCCGCCTGGGCGCTCGCGCGGTCGGCATCGTCGGGGCCCGCCCGCCCCTGCCGTCGGCCTGACCCGTGGCGTCCGGCACGGTCCGCGGCCCGCTGTCGGCATGCCGATCGGAGGGGAGCAGGATGGAAGAGTTCCCCGGCTATCAGGAGGCATCGTGAAGAGGCAGGCGGACCGCCCGGCGCTGATCACCGATGCGGCGGAGAGCCCGGAGGTCGAGCTGCGCCGCCGCGAGCGGCGATACATCTTCATGATGCTGCTGCGCGCGGGCTGCCTGATCCTGGGCTCGGTGCTGGCCATGCTGCAGGTGCCGCTGCTGTGGCTGTGGCTGCCGTTGTGCGGCCTGGGCATGGTGCTGCTGCCCTGGCTGGCAGTGATCCTGGCGAACGACCGCCCGCCCAAGGACGAGCACCGCTTCAAGCGCTACCGCCACCACACGGTCCCCACCAACGCGCTGCCCGCCCAACCCGCCGGCCCCGTCTACGAGGGCACCATCGACGACGACCCCCGCCCCTGACGCCCCTCCCGCCGCAACTCCTAAAGAGTCGCGGCATCCCGGCCATCCGGAGGCCGCGACTTTTCAAGAGTTGCGGCAAGGGGCGGGTGGGTCAGGCGAGGCGGACGCGGACGCGGCGGTTGGCCTTGCCCTTGGACTCGACCTTGACCACCTGGAGTTTGCCGATCTGGGCGGTCGAGGCGACGTGGGTGCCGCCGTCGGCCTGCACGTCCAGGCCGACGATGTCGACGATGCGGATCTCCTGCTCGTCGGCGGGGATCAGGTTGGACTGGGTGCGGATGATGTCGGGCAGGGCCAGCGCCTCGTCCCGGCCGAGCACCTTCGTCACCACCTGGCGGTCCGCGCCGACCTCGGTGTTGACCAGCTCCTCCAGCCGCGCCTTGAAGTCGGCGGGCACCTCGGGCAGGTTGAAGTCCATCCGGGCCTCACCCGGCTCCATGTTGCCGCCCGTGACCAGCGCGCCGAAGTCGCGGAACACCACCCCGCACAGCACGTGCAAGCCGGAGTGCGTACGCATCAGCAGGGTGCGCCGGGTGTCCTCGACGGCTCCCGCGACCTGCGTGCCGACCGGCGGCACCGGGTCTCCCTCGGCCGGGATCAGCCACAGGTCGTCGCCCTTGCGGGTGCCGGTGATCCGGGTCTGCACGCCCTGCCAGAGCAGCACGCCGTGGTCCGGCGGCTGGCCGCCGCCGCCCGGGTAGAAGGCCGAGCGGTCCAGCACGATGCCCTGTTCGGCATCGGCGGCCAGCACGGTGCAGGTCCAGTCGCGCAGGGTCGGATCGGCGAGGTCGAGGCGCTCGGTGCGCCCGTGGTGTGTGACGCCCATGACCCCGCAGTCTAGGCGTCACCGGCCGCGCCTTGTCGGGCGACGCGACCGGTGACGCCGGTGCGACGTGGCTAGGCGTCCCCGCCGGACGCGCTGTTCGGCGACGGGACGGTGCGGGCGGTGACCCGGCCACCGGCCAGGATCTGCATCATCACGTCCTGGCCAGCGGCGGAGCGGGTGGCGGGGCGCGGGGCGCGGCCCAGCGACTTGGCGACCGCGGGGCGTACGCCCCGACCGGCCGGTCTGCGCCCGCGCCGTCCGGCGGGCCGCCGCCGCACCGCGACGGTCACCCAGTGCTGCTCGGCGGCGCTGCCCCACTGCTCCTGGTGGAACCAGTAGCGCTGGCGGCCGTTCGGCGCGGCGCCGACCACCTGCAGCGGTTCCAGCAGCGTGTCCAGCTGCTCGAAGCGGACCTCGCCGTCGTCGCCGGCGCAGCGGGTGAAGGCCTCCTTCAGCGTCCACATCCGCAGCAGCTGCTCCCCCTGGTCGTCGGCCTCCATCAGGCGGGCGTGCTCGGCGGCCGACAGCGCCGTCCAGGGCAGCGACGTGTGCTCCCGGCCGGCCGGTTCGAGATCCACCCCGATGTCGTACGCGTCGGAGACCGCCACCGCGATCGCCGAGTCGGTCAGCGAGACGCTCACGTCGATGCCGGACAGCGGCCCGGACACGGTCAGCTTGCCGAATCCGCCGTAGTGCAGGCTCCAGTTGCGCGGCGCGACCTCGCCGTGCCACTCGATCGACAGGATCATGCGGACCAGCGCCCGGGTGACGACGAAGGAGCTGCGGCGCTCGTCCGAGCGCATGCTCGCGGCCTCGGCCCGCTCGTCCGCGCTGAGGAACTGGGCCAGGTCCTTCTCCCGCCGCCGGCACGCGGCCAGCGCGAACAGGGAGACCGCAACGCCCGCCGGACGCCGCCGCCGCGGCGAGGGGGTCGCCCGCAGCTCGGTGAGCAGGGCGCGGGCCGCCGCCCGCGAGCCGGCCCGGGGGCCGGACACGCAGGGCACGGGCCTGGTCCGGCGCGGCGCGGCGGGCAGCGGCTCGCACACCTGCCGCGCCGGGTTGCCGGTCCAGTCCTCGCCGTCGGGGATCTGCTCGCCCTTCATCAGGAAGGAGTGCAGTCCGAGCACCGCGTTCTCCCCGACGGTGACGCCGTAGTGCACGAACGCGTGGACGCCGATGGTCGCGCCGGAGCCGATCACGGTCGGCTCGGACCGGAACATGCCGTCCTCCTGCGAGTGGCATTGGATCACCACGCTGGAGTTCAGGCAGCAGTCGTCACCGATGGTCATCATGGTTCGCTCGGACATGTAGGCGCCGTCGTCGTACACCCGCTTGCCGATGCGCACGCCCAGCATGCGCCAGACCCACGGCCGGAACGGGGTGCCCGCGTACGGGACCGGCGCCTCCAGCTTCCACAGCCGCTCGATCCACCAGTAGTACGGGTCGTAGATGGAGCAGCGTCGCGGACGCAGCCGCTGGAACCGGCCGACGATCCGCTCCACGAGCACGCTGTAGAACAACTGGAACACCATCATGAAAACCGCGGCGGCGGGGACGACGAGCAGGCTCCATTCGGCGTACAGGTCGACCGCCGCGGCCAGCACCACGATGCCGACCGCGACCGGGATCCATCGGACCAGCAGGAACCAGGCCATGGTGCGCAGGTTGTACCGATCCTTGCGGGCCAGTTGCCGGCGCAGCGCGTCGCCGGTGGGGGGCTCGCAGCCGGACTCCCGCGCGACGACCCGGGCGATCGGGAAAGACGGGGAGCCGAGCAGCCCCGTGTCGTGGCGGATCGGCCCGTCGGTCGGCACCGTCGCCTTCGTCGCGTACAGCACGTTCTGGCCGACGGCGTGGTTCGCCGGGAAGGTCACGTCGTTGCCGACGAACGAGCGGGCGCCGACCGTGACCCGCGACATCGTGAACGAGGTGGTGGAGTAGTCGGCGTTCACCAGGGACAGCCCGTCGGACACCATCGTGCCGGTGCCCACGGTGCACAGGAACGGCGAGTCGAACTTGAACTCGATGCCGAAGTTCGAGCCAGTCTGCACCACCTGCTGCAGGTCCACGCCGATCCAGCGCAGGTAGTTCACGACGTAGGAGCTGTCGCCGAACAGGCGCATGAACAGCGCCGAGTTGGTCATCCCCGAGATGGTGGACTGCAGCCAGTAGCGGAAGCTGTAGAGCGGGTACACCGTGTCCGGCTTCCACAGCAGGTTGAGCAAGCGCGGGATGGTGACGATGAAGGCCAGGCCGAACAGCAGCGAACCGATGTAGAGCACCGCCGAGATGAGCACCAGGTCCAGGTAGATCATGCTGCTGATGGAGAACGGCCGGCCGTCGACCAGGCTGCGCAGCAGCGGCACCTGGGTGACCACCGCGACGAGGGCGCCGAACACCAGCGGACCGCGCGCGAGCACCAGGTTGGCGATCTTGATCCCGCTGTAGACGGTCTTGCGTAGCCAGCCGCAGCTGCGCGGCGGCACTGCGGGAAGCCCGGCATGTCCGGGCTGGGCCGGTATACCCTGCCAGCTCTCCCCGGCCGGCACGGCGTACCCCGAGGGCAGCGTCGAGGTGTGCCCGAGCCGGGCACCGTCGCCGATGGCGCAGTTGATGTCCAGTCCGGTGTGCTCGCCGATGATGACGTCGCTGCCGATGGTGATCCGGCCGGTCTGGATGTAGCCCGACTGGGCCCGGTAGCCGGTGAAGTGGCAGTCCTTGCGGATGACGGTGTCATCGCCGATGGTCAGCAGGTCGGTGCAGACCGGCATGACCGGTGACAGGATCACCACGTTGCGGCCGACCTTCGCGCCCAGCATGCGCAAATACCACGGGTACAGCGGGGTGCCGTAGAACATCAGCAGCCGGCTGGCGCCCACGCACATGCGCACGTACCAGAAGCGCAGGTAGGCCAGGCTCCATAGGGGGATCTCCTGCTCCTTCCAGCGCCCGATGAGCAGCCATTTCACGGCGACCGGGTAGAGGGCGAGGATCACGAAGCCCACGATGCTGAAGGCCGCCGAACGCAGGTACAGCTCAAGGTAGCCGTCGGCGCCGGCCAGGAAGATGATCGCGACGACGAGCAGGACGCCACCCATCACCGCGCTGCCCAGCCCCAGCACGAATTGCGCCACGCCGCAGGCCCAGTACTGCAGCGAGCTGGCCCGGCGGGTCTGGCGCGCCGGGACCGGCGCGGTGCGCGGCCGCGCGTTCTCGGCGGCGGCCGGGGCGACGGCGGCGGCCAGCGCCCGCACGGTGGGGTACACGTACACGTCGCGCATGGACACCGAGGGCAGGTCTGCGCGCTGCCGCACCTTGGCGCAGAAGCGCGCCATGAGCAGCGAGTCCGCGCCCACCTCCTCGAAGAAGTGGCTCTCCACCCCGACCCGGTCCACCCGGACGATCTCGGCCAGCACCTCGGCGTACCCCTGCTCGACGGGGGTGGCGGGTTCGGCCGCGGTGGGCGGGGCGGCCAGCCGCCGGTTGCTCGGCGGCGGCAGGCTCTTGCGGTCGGCCTTGTCGCTGGGCAGCATCGGGATCGCGTCGAGCTGCTCCAGGTACGACGGGATCATGTACCCCGGCAGCCGTTCCCGCAGCCAGGCGTAGATCTGCTGGCGGTCCAGCGCGACCGTGTCCTTGCGCAGGCTGTAGTAGCCGACCAGCTCGGTCACGCCCGGCTCGGGGCTGTGCGTGTCCACCACGGCCTGGGCCACGCCCGGCACCTGCAGCAGCACCGACTCGATCTCGGTCAGCTCGATGCGGTAGCCGCGGATCTTCACCTGGGTGTCGATGCGACCCAGGTATTCGATCTCACCGGCCTCGTTGACCCTGCCCAGGTCGCCGGTCCGGTAGATGCGCCCGGACGGGTTGTTCCTGATTTTCAGGAAGTCGGGGATGAAGGCGCGCTCGGTCAGGTCGTCGCGGTTGACGTAACCGACGGCCAGGCCGACGCCCGCGATGCCGATCTCGCCCAGCTCGCCCGGGGGCAGGGCGCGGGGCGCGTCGGGGTCGAGGATCACCGTGGCGTACGTGGGCAGCGGCAGGCCCAGCGTGATCGGCTTGTCCGGGTGCACCGGCGTCCAGGTCGCGGTGACGGTCGCCTCGGTGGGCCCGTACACGTTGAGGAAGCGGCGGTTCGGCCGATGCCAGCGGGTGACCAGGTCCTGCGGGCAGGCCTCGCCGGAGACCAGCAGGAAGCGCAGGTCGGGCAGGTCCTCGTCGAGGGTGGCCAGCAGCGTCGGCACGCAGCACATCGCGGTGACGCCGCGCGCGGTGAGGAACTCCCACAGGTCCCGGCCGAGCAGGCTGGCCCCGCCGGGTTTGGGCACCAGGGTCGCGCCGACCATCCAGGACACCCAGATCTCCTCGACCGAGAAGTCGAAGGCGATGGTCATGCCCTGGTACATCCGGTCCTCCGGGCGCACCCCGTACAGCTCGGCGGCGACCCGGACGAAGTTGACGATGGCGGCGTGCTCGACGGCGACGCCCTTGGGCCGGCCGGTGGAGCCGGAGGTGTAGATGATGTACGCCAGCTCGTCGGCGGGCTCGCCCCGCTCGTCGCCGGTCAGCCGCTCGTCGGCGGCGGCCGCCAGCTCGGCGGTGATCTCGTCGAGGCAGAGCACCTCGGCCTCGGCGACCTCGGCCAGGTGCTCGCGCAGGTGCGACACCGACAGCACCAGCCGCGCCCCGGAGTCGCCGACGATGTAGGCGAGCCGGTCGGCGGGAAAGCCGGTGTCCAGCGGCACGTACGCGGCGTGGATCTTCCCGATGGCGAGCATGCCGACGTACGACTGCACGGGCTGGTCGAACAGCAGCGCGATCCGGTCGCCGGGGCGGGCCCCGCGGCTGATCAGGTGCCGGGCCAGCCGGTTGGCGCGCGCGTCGAGCTCGTCGTAGGTGAGCGCCTCCTCGCCGGTGTCCACGGCGAGCTGCTCGCCCCGGCCGTACCGGCGCAGCCGGTCGCACTGCTGCTCGAACAGCTGGGACAACCGCTCGCCCGGCCGCCAGCGCGGCTCGTGTTCGTAGCCCGGGCAGGTCAGCACGAGACCTCCGTTGCGGCCGGGTTCGACGTCAGGGAACTCGGGAAGATCATTGACATCGAGGACGCGTGTGCTCATGGGCTTCTCCCTCCGCGGACGACAAGGACGGGTGAGCGGAACGGGCGGGCCGGTGGGGGCCTGTTCCGGGGAACGCGGGGTCCGCGGTGCACGGACCGCCGTGTTCGGGCGATGCGGGAGCCTTCCCGGCGGCCCCGCGCGGTGTGCGCGGGGCGCGCCGGTCCGCCGCAGCGCGGTCAGGGGCGCTGGAACGCCCCGTGCTCAGCCCATGCCGTCCGCACCGGCGCGCGAGGACGCCGGCTCGCTCGCCTCGGCGGCGCGGTACGACTCCTCGATGGCGTCGATGACGATGCCGCACGCGGTGTCGATGACCTCGGCGGTCACGTTCAGCGGCGGCAGGATCCGGATGACGCAGTCGTCCCGGCCGCCGAGTTCGACGATCAGGCCGCGGCGCAGCGCCCGGGACTGCACCTGGCGGGCCAGCTGCCCGGCCGAGCGCCCGTCGCCCGGGTCGGCCAGCTCCACGCCCCACATCAGGCCCCGGCCGCGCACCTCGCGGACCACCGGGTGGGCCCGCAGCTCGCCGAGCCGCTCGGCCACCTGCGCCCCGCGCTCGCGTACGTTGGCCAGGATCTGGTCGCGGTGCAGGATCCGGACCGCCTCCGCCCCCGCGGCGAAGGCGAGCTGGTTGCCCCGGAAGGTGCCGGTGTGCGCGCCGGGCTGCCACACGTCGAGCCGCTCGTCATACATGATCAGCGCGACCGGCGTGCCGATACCGGACAGCGCCTTCGACGCGACGATCACGTCGGGCTCGATGTCGTACTGCTCGAACGCGAACCAGGTGCCGGTGCGCCCGCACCCGGTCTGCACCTCGTCGACGATCAGCGGGATGTCCAGCGAGCGGGTCAGCGCCCGCACCCGCCGGACGAAGTCGCGGGTGGCCGGGATGACCCCGCCCTCGCCCTGCACCAGCTCCAGGATCACCGCGGCCGGCCGGGCGACGCCGCCGTTGGGGTCGAGCAGCGACTTCTCCAGCAGCCCTGCGCAGTTGGTCTCGCAGGTGTCCGGGCGCAGTCCCAGCGGGCAGCGGGCGCAGTAGGAGTACGGGTAGAAGTGCACGCCGGGCACGCCGTTGGCGATCGGGCGCTTCTGCGAGACCAGCCCGGAGGCGGCCATCGCGGCGTGGCTGCACCCGTGGTAGCCGCCCTGGAACGAGACGATGTCGCCGCGGCCGGTGGCCGTCTTGCAGAGCTTGATGGCGGCCTCGACGGCGTTGGCGCCGGTCGGCCCACAGAAGTGCACGCGCATGCGTTCGCGCAGGCCAGGGGCCAGCATGGACAGCTGTGCCTCGACGAACGCGTCCTTGGCGGGGGTCGGGAAGTCCAGCGCGTGGGTCAGCCGGCCCAGCTGCGACGTGACGACACGGACCAGCTCGGGGTGGTTGTGGCCGAGCGACAGCACGCCCGCGCCGGTGAGGAAGTCGATGAACACGTTGCCGTCGACATCGCGCACGAAGCTGCCGGAACCCTCGGCGATGGCGATGGGGATGTTACGGGGATAGGTACGCGCGTTGGACTCGCGGCGCTGCTGGCGCTCCAGCAGTTCGGCCGAACGGGGTCCGGGCAGGTCGCAGTGGACGGACGGCCCGGTCAATGCGTCAGGCTCGCTGAGCATCGTCATTGGTTCTCCTCAGGCAGGACACGGTGGTGCCGGGAGGCTCCACCTGGGCGAGCGGCCCTCGAACTCCGCCCGGAAGGTGGAGGACGACGCCATAACGATTACCAAATGAAATCGTTAGCTCACCCTCCGTGATGCTACCGAGCGACCGATAGCTTGCTCCGGATTTCAGAAGGTTCGTCCGGTCTGCTATGGACCGAAGGACGGATTCCGGTCCGGACCCCTGCGGGGGACTTCGCGAAACTGGTATAAGAAAGACCAGGTCAACACCTGTGCAAGCGGCGTGTCGGGCCCGGCGTGGCGGCCCCCACTACCATGCGCGTTATGTCCCGCACCTCGCACGCGCTCGCCGCGCTCGCCGCCCTGGCCCTCACCCTCACCGGGTGCACCTCCACAGCGGACGACAAGACCCTGCCCGCCGACCTGCCCGCCGCGCAGACCCTGCTGGCCGACGGGGCCAAGGCGATGGCCGAGGTCAAGTCCGCGCACTTCGTCATCGACGTCAACGGCAAGATCAGCGGGCTGACCCTCAAGCGCGCCGAGGGCGACCTCACCCAGGCGGGCTCCGCGCAGGGCACCGCCTCCATCGAGCAGTTCGGCACCGCGATCGAGGCCCAGTTCGTCATCGTCGGCACCGACCTGTGGCTCAAGGCCGCCACCGGCGGCTTCCAGAAGCTGCCCCTGGCCGCCGCCGCCACCGTGTACGACCCGTCGGCCATCCTCGACCCCAATCGCGGCGTCGCCAAGCTGCTCACCAGCATCAAGACGGCGACCACCAAGGCCAAGGAGACGGTCGACGGCAAGGAGACCTACAAGATCCAGGTCGAGCCCGACCCGGTCGTGCTGGCCGCGCTGATCCCGGGCGTCGGCGCCGGCGTCACCGGCGACATCTGGCTGGACGCCACCAGCAAGCAGCTGGTCAAGGGCGTGTTCACCATCCCGGCCAAGGGCAGCGACCCGGCCGGCACGGTCACCGTCACCTTCACCAAGTACAACGACCCGGTGACGATCAGTGCGCCCTGATCACGACGCCACGGGCGGCGGGGCGGTCCCCGCCGCCCCGCGGCACCGTCTCGCCGTCGGCATGGGCGCCCTCGCCGTGCTGCTCGGCGCGCTCGACGCGTACGTGCTGGTCTCGGTGCTGATCGACATCGTCAACGACCTCGGCATCCCGATCAACCACCTGGAGCGGGCCACCCCGCTCGTCACCGGCTACCTGCTCGGCTACGTCGCGGCGATGCCCCTGTTGGGCAGCCTCTCCGACCGGTACGGCCGCCGGGTCCTCATCCTCGCCTGCCTCGCCGCGTTCGCGGTCGGGTCCGTCGTCACCGCCACCGCGACCGACCTGGCCCCGCTGGTCGCGGGCCGGGCGCTGCAGGGCATGGCCGGCGGCGCGCTGCTGCCCGTCACCATGGCGCTGATCGCCGACCTGTTCCCGCCCGCCGCCCGGCCCGCCACCCTCGGCTGGGTCGGCGCGGCACAGGAACTCGGCGCGGTGCTCGGCCCGCTGTTCGGCGCGGCCGTGGCACTGTGGATCGGCTGGCGCGGCATCTTCTGGATCAACATCCCGCTGGCCGTGCTCATCGGCGTCGCCGTCTGGCTGCTGGTCCCGCCGCACCGCCCCGACCCGGACGCTCCCCCGCGACGCGTCGACGTCGTCGGCGGGCTGCTGCTCGCCCTCGTGCTCGGCCTGTGCGTGATCGGCCTGTACAACCCCGACCCCGCGCACGACGTGCTGCCGAGC
The DNA here is from genome assembly GCF_042663325.1 of Catellatospora aurea. Classification (NCBI taxonomy): domain Bacteria; kingdom Bacillati; phylum Actinomycetota; class Actinomycetes; order Micromonosporales; family Micromonosporaceae; genus Catellatospora; species Catellatospora aurea. The sequence continues at coordinate 31,499 of NZ_JBHTAC010000029.1, read as the reverse complement.
TGGGGACCCGCCGTGCTCGCCGCGGCCGGTGTCGCCCTGGTCGCGTTCGTCGCCTGGGAGCGGCGTGCCCGCACCCGCCTGCTCGACCCGGCCGGCGTCGCCATGGGACCGCTGCTGGCGACGCTGGCCGCGAGCGCGTGCGCGGGAGCCGCGCTCATGGTCACCCTGGTCGACGTCGAACTCGTCGGGCACACCCTGCTCCGGCTGGACAGCCTGGACAGCACGCTGCTGCTCACCCGGTTCCTGGTCGCGCTGCCGGTCGGCGCGGTGCTCGGCGGGCTGCTGCTGCGGCGGCTCAGCGAACGGGCGCTCACCGTCGTCGGCCTGGCCGGCTCCGCCGGGGCGTACCTGCTGATCGCCGGCTGGCCCGCCGACCTGCTGGCCGCCCGGCACGAACTCGGCCCGGTCAGCCTGCCCCGGCTCGACACCGACCTGGTGCTCGCCGGGCTCGGCCTGGGCCTGGTCATCGCGCCGCTGTCGGCGCTCGTGCTGCGGATCGTGCCCGCCGCCCAGCACGGGGTGGCCTCGGCCGCCGTCGTGGTCGCCCGGATGATGGGCATGCTGCTCGGCGTCGCCGCGCTGACCGCCTGGGGCCTGCACCGCTTCCAGGAGTTCACCAAGGACCTGCCCACGCCGCTGCCGTTCGGCATGACCGAGGACGAGTTCCGCCGCGCCCTGGCCACCTACCAGACCGCCCTCGACGCCGCCTTACGCGCCGAGTACCGCGAGATCTTCCTCGGCACCGCCGCGATCTGCCTGCTCGGCGCCCTCGCCGCCCTCGGCATGCGCCCCCGCCGCACCCCCACGCCACCCACCCCCGCCCCCGCCGACACCGAAGCCCTCCTCGACAGCGTCTAAAGCGAAGGAAGGGCACCTTCTTATCGGTATACGTTCGGTATACGTTGTGGAAGGTGCCCTTCCTCACTCTTCAGGTCTGTGAGCTGGGATGACGGCGGCTCGGCGCCGGCCGGGGTGGGCGCGTCAGGACTTGGCGGCCTTGGCCTCGGCCTTCATCTGCTTCTTGAACTCGCGGACCTTGGCCAGCGAGGCCGCGTCGCGGATGTCGGCGACCGAGCGCAGCGAGCCCTCCTCGCCGTACACCCCGGCCGCCTCGCGCCACCCCTCGGGCTGCACGCCGAACTGCTTGCCCAGCAGCGCGATGAAGATCTGCGCCTTCATCTTGCCGAAGCCGGGCAGCGCGGACAGCCGCTTGAACAGGTCCTTGCCGTCCTTGGCCCCGGTCCAGATCTTCGCGGCGTCGCCGTCGTACTCGTCGGCGACGGCGCGGGCGAGCTTCTGCGAACGCTCGGCCATCGAGCCGGGGAAACGGTGGATGGCGAGCGGGGTCGCGTACAGCTCCGCGAACGCGGCCGGGTCGTAGTCGGCGATCTGCGCCGGGTCGAGCCGCTGCACGCCCATCCGTTCGGCCAGCCGGTACGGCCCGACGAACGCCTTCTCCAGCGGGATCTGCTGGTCCAGCAGCATGCCGAGTACTCGCGCAAACGGGTCATTCAGGAGGAGTTCATCCGCCGCGGCATCCTGTGCCAACCACAACTTCGCCATGGTCACAGGATCTCAGAATCCGACACGGGCAACCCACACGGCTCGGCGTATTCGCCGCAGCCGTACCCTCGGTAGCAACGCCAGTAGCATCGATCGACCCCTCCGGGTAGCATCGAATCCATGAAACTGAGCGTCAGCCTGCCGGCGGAAGACATCGAGTTCATCGATGACTACGCCGACCGCCGGGGCAGCGCGTCTCGGTCTGCGGTCCTGCACCGCGCCATCGACCTGCTGCGGGCAAGTGAACTCGAAGACGCCTACGCGGCGGCCTACGACGAGTGGGACGCCGGCGAGGACGGCCGGTTGTGGAGCGCCACCGAAGGCGACGGGCCGGCAGATGCAGCGCGGTGACGTGTACCTGGTCAACCTCGACCCGGCCCAGGGATCCGAGTCCAACAAGGTCCGGCCCGCGGTTCTCGTGGGCAACACCGTGGCCAACCGCACCGCGGAGCGAAACGGCCGCGGTGTCGTCACGCTCGTGCCGGTGACCTCGAACACCGAACGGGTCTACCCGTTCCAGGTGCTGATCCCGGCGGGTGAGGCCGGGCTGAGCCGCGACTCGAAGGCCCAGGCGGAACAGGTCAGGTCCGTCGACTTCGTCCGCCTCCGCCAACGGCTCGGCAGCTTACGCCCCGAAACGCTGAGCAGGCTGGACGCCGCGCTCCGCGTACACCTGGATCTGTAGCTCCGGATTTGCCGGGCATCTGGCGGAAAGTGACCTTGGTCAGGCCGGGACGGCCACCCGCGCGCGGGACCACCAGGGGCGGGTGACCAGGCCGCCGAGCAGGCAGCCGACGGCGTTGACCAGGACGTCGTCGACGCTGCACACCCGGTTGGCGACGAACAGCAGCTGGGTCACCTCGATCGCCAGCGAGCAGGCCGCCCCGAGCAGCAGCAGCCGCATGGGCGAGGCGACCGCCGCGAACCGCACCGGCGCACCCGCCCCGAGTGCGAAGAACACCAGCAGGTTGCCGCCGATCTGCGCGACCACCCACGGCAGCGGCATGGTGAACTGCTGACCGAGGTCGCTCAGCGGCACCAGGTACAGCATGGTCGTGTCCGGCGGCACCTGCTGCGGCGTCATCGTCATCCACACCCAGGGCAGCGTGCCGAGCACCATGGCGCCCTCGGCCAGCGACCACCGCCACGCGAGGCCGCGCGGCACGCCCGCCCGCGACCGGTGACGGACCAGTCCGGCGACGACGAGCAGGGTCAGGGGCACCAGCGCCGCCGTCGTGATCAATACGGTGTGCCAGTGCGCCCATACCTGTGCCATGCGCAGCAGGTTAGTGCACACGTCCCTGCACCGTGCGCCGCGCGTTGGTGCACGATGTCAGGGTGCAGACGCTGCTGGATACCGCTGACATCGATCATCTGCGAACCGCGCTGACCGGCGCCGGGTTCACCGCCTCGGGCATCGCCGACCGGCTGGGGCCGCAGGCGTCGGCCGACGCGGGCCGCAGCGACTTCCGGGCCGCGCTGCGGATCACCGGTTCGGGTGATCCGCTGGACACCCTGATCCGGCTGTTCATCTGCGGGCAGACCGAGCCGGAGGCCGCCGTCGCCGCCGCGCTGGCCCCGCTGCCGGTCGCCGCGGCCCGCGCGGCCGGGCTGGTCGTGCTCGCCGACGGCGGGCTCGCGGCGGGCGTCGACCTGGAGCCGTACGGCGACTGGTGGGTCCTTTCCGACCTGCCCGCCCAGCCGGGCCGCCAGCTGCCCGCCGACCACGTGCTCGGGGTGGGCGGCGCGTCCACGACGCTGGCCGGCGCGACGGTGCGCACCCCCGTCGGCACCGCCCTCGACCTCGGCACCGGCTGCGGTGTGCAGGCGCTGCACCTGAGCACACACGCGCGCGCCGTGACGGCCACCGACCTGTCCCCGCGCGCGCTGCGCTTCGCCGCGACGACGGCCGCGCTCAACGGCATGAGCTGGGAGCTGCTGCAGGGCGACATGCTCGCCCCGGTCGCCGACCGCCGGTTCGACCTGGTGGTCAGCAACCCGCCGTTCGTGGTCGGGCCCGGCCTGGCCACCCACGTGTACCGCGACTCCGGCCGGGCCGGCGACGACGTCTGCGCCGAGCTCGCCGGGGCCGCGCCGACGCTGCTCAACGAGGGCGGCACGCTGCAGTTCCTGGCCAACTGGGTGCACGTCAAGGGCGAGGACTGGGAGGACCGGGTCGCGAGCTGGTTCGCGGGCACCGGCATGGACCTGTGGGCGATCCAGCGCGAGGTCAGCGACCCGCTGGACTACGTACGCCTCTGGCTGGCCGACGCGAGCGAGAAGCACGACGCGTTGCGGGCGGCCGAGTGGCTGGACTGGTTCGCCGCGCACGGCGTCGAGGCGATCGGCTTCGGCCTGGTCACGGCCCGCCACAGCGACAAGGCCGACCCGTCGGTCGTCTGCGAGGACCTGCGCCAGCAGGTCCAGCCCCCGCTCGGCGACCGCGTCACGGAGTGGTTCTCCCGCCGCGACTGGCTCGACGCCCGCAACCGTGACCAGCTCCTGTCGGCCCGCTACCGCCGCGTCGACGGCCTCCAGCTACGTCAGGAGGCCACCATGGGCGACGACGGCTGGATCGTCGACCGCCAGCTGCTGGCCATGCCCGAGGGCCTGCGCTGGGTCGAGGAGATCGACCCCCTCATCCTCGCCCTGGTCAGCGGCTCCAACGGCGACCTCCCCCTCCACGACCAGATCGCCCTCCTGGCCACCGCCCACGAAGCCCCCACCGAAGCCCTGGCCGACGCCCTCCTCCCCGTCCTGGACCACCTGGTCGAACGCGGCCTCCTCCTCCCCACCTGAGGGGTTGATCATGAACTTATGGCAAGGTTCGACGGTGTGTCGTCGGCATAACTTCATGATCGAAGCGATGGGAGAGAGGTGCCGGTGCGCGCGGTAGTGCAGACGGTGAGCCGGGCCAGCGTGACCGTGGACGGCGAGGTGGTCGGGGAGATCAAGGACGGGCTGCTGGTCCTGCTGGGGGTCACGCACAGCGACACCCAGGCCACCGTCGAGACGATGGCCCGCAAGGTGTACGAGGTGCGCCTGCTCGACGGCGAGCACAGCGCCTCGGACGTCGGCGCGCCGCTGCTCGTGGTCAGCCAGTTCACGCTCTACGGCGACGCCCGCAAGGGCCGCCGCCCCACCTGGCAGGCCGCCGCCCCCGCCGAGGTCGCCGAGCCGGTGTTCACCGCGTTCGTCGAAGCGCTCCGCGCCCGCGGCGCCACCGTCGAGACGGGACGTTTCCGCACCCAGATGCTGGTGGAGTCGGTGAACGTCGGCCCGAACACCCTCATCCTCGACCTCTGACAACGGGAGCCGACCACCCCGGTGATCATGAACTTATGGCAGCGACCCGCCGTCGAGCCGTGCCATAAGTTCATGATCAACGCAGGAAAGGTCAGAAGAGGGGGCCCTTGCGGGCGGTGGATTGGGTGAGCCAGTCCTGCAGGAGGCCGCGCCAGTCGGTGTCGGCGATGGTGGCGGGGTCGACCGTGAATCGGCCGAAGATGTCGCGGTCGGCGAGCGGGCCGACTTTTCTGTCCAGTTCCATCACGACGTGCAGCTTGCGGTCGGTGGCGACGAAGGTGACCTCCAGGTTGCGCAGCTGGGCGGCGTACGCCGAGCCGGGCAGGAACTCGATCTCCTGGTAGAAGGGCAGCGTCTGGGGCAGGCCGCGCAGGCGGCCCTTCTCCATGTGCGCCTTCACGAACTGGAAGCCGAGCTTGGTCAGCGCGTCGAGGATGTGCTGCTGCGCCGGCATCGGCTCGATCTCGACCGGGTCCAGGTCGGTGCGGTCGACCGCACGGGCGACCTCCAGCTCGGTGCGCAGGCCGACGTTCATCCCGGCGATCGGCTGCCCGAAGGCGCGGGTCAGCGGCGTCTCCAGCGGCACGTCGCAGGTGATGTCGAATATCCGACGCTCCCGCGCGGCCAGCGTGAAGCCCTCCACCACCTTCTGCCGGCTGATCTCTCCGGTGGACTGGTCACCGAGCAGCCCACCCTGCACCCCGACGTCGGTGACCAGCGCCAACGCGATGTATCCGATCGATACCTGGTGATCACCACCGGTGACCTCGACGGTGCCGGTGAGCTTGCCGCCGGGCTTGGCCCGCGACACCGTCAACTCCGTCCGCACGGACGGCCCGCCGACCCCGAACATGCGCATCAGGCGCTTCACGACCACACGTCCCTCCCCTGTCCGCCCCATCGTGGCAGATTCACGAAATCGTCTCACCGCCGTCTCACGCGCCATACACCAAGCTGTCCAGTACACAAGGCGACACGGGGAGGACAGCGATGAGCGACGAGAGCATGAACGCAGTGGCCGTACTGGACAGCACGACTGCCGATCTGGACGAGACCGATGAGCGGGGCGTCTCGACCGACCTCGTCCGCGCGTACCTCAACCTCATCGGCCGCACCAAGCTGCTGACCGCCGAGCAGGAGGTCGTGCTGGCGCGCCGGATCGAGGCCGGCCTGATGGCCGAGTACGTGATGGAGCGCGACGGCATCGAGCACGACCGCGACCTGGAGACGGTGATCCGCGAGGGCCAGGCCGCCAAGAACCACCTGCTCGAGGCGAACCTGCGCCTGGTGGTCAGCATCGCCAAGCGCTACACCGGACGCGGCATGGCGTTCCTGGACCTGATCCAGGAGGGCAACCTCGGCCTCATCCGCGCCGTCGAGAAGTTCGACTACACCAAGGGCTACAAGTTCTCCACGTACGCCACCTGGTGGATCCGCCAGGCCATCACCCGCGCCATGGCCGACCAGGCCCGCACCATCCGCATCCCGGTGCACATGGTGGAGCAGGTCAACCGCATGGTCCGGGTGCGCCGCGACCTCGCCGCCGCGCTCGGCCGCGAGCCGTCCATCGCGCAGATCGCGGTCGCCCTGGAGATCCCGGAATACCAGGTCATCGAGCTGATCTCGTACGACCGCGAGCCGGTCAGCCTGGACCAGGCCGTCGGCGAGGACGGCGAGAGCGCGCTGGGCGACTTCGTCGCCGCGGTCGACCCACGCGGGGACGCCGCCGACGCGCTGGCCCAGGGTCAGCTGCGCGACGAGGTCGAGATCGTGCTGTCCACCCTGTCGACGCGCGAGCAGGCCGTGATCCGGCTCCGCTTCGGCCTGGACGACGGCCGCCAGCGCACCCTGGACGAGGTCGGCAAGGAGTTCGGCCTGTCCCGCGAGCGCATCCGCCAGATCGAGAAGACCACGCTGCTGAAGCTGCGCAGCGGCGAGCGCGCCGAGCGCCTCTCGGTGTACGCCGCCTGACGTTCTCCCAGCTGAATCGCGCGGCCCCGGTCAACCGACCGGGGCCGCGCGGCTTTACCGTGTCCGGCGCTCAACCTTTCGGGACGCTCCCGTGTTCGGTGGGGTGGACGGACGAGGGGAGACCGGCTCGATGCCCGACGACGACTTCGAGGCGTTCGTGGAGCAGCGCTACAGCGCGCTGTTACGCACGGCGTACCTGCTGTGCGGTTCTCGCGATCGGGCGGAGGACCTGCTGCAGAGCGCGCTCGCCGCGGCGTTGCCGAAGTGGCGGCGGATGGACCACCCCGAGGCGTACCTGCGCCGGGTCATGGTCAACCAGCTGGCCAACGTGTGGCGGCGGCCGATCCGGGAGATCGTGACCGCGGTGCTGCCGGACCGGCCGGGGCACGATCCGGCGATCGAGGACCGCGACGAGCTGTGGACCGCGCTGCACCGGCTGCCGGTGCGCATGCGCGCGGTGCTGGTGCTGCGGTACTGGGAGGACCGGTCGGAGCAGGAGACCGCGCAGATCCTGGGCGTGAGCGTGGGCACGGTGAAGAGCCACGCATCGCGCGGCCTGGACCGGTTGCGTGAGCTGGTCCCCGCCCCGTCGATGGCCGCCGCGAACGGGGAGAACTGACATGATCGACGAACTTCGCGCCACCCTGGACCGGCACGCCGACGACGTCCGGCCGCGGCCCGAGCCGTACGCCCGGGTGGTTCGGCTGCGCCGGCGACGCCGGCAGCGGCGGGTGACCGTCCTGGCCGTCGTCTTCGTGCTGCTGGTGACCACGCCGACCATCTGGCTGCTGACCCCGCCGGGGGACGGACCGCACCAGCCCGCCGCGTCCGTGCCGGCAGCGCTGCTGCCCCTGCTGCGCTCGCCCACCCGCGGCAGCCTCGCCGGTGACGAGGCGTTCCTGGACGTGATGCGGCGGCGCACCGCGGCCGAGGTCGGCTCGGTGCGCGGCAACCCGGGCGACGGGCCGTACATGCCCACCGACCCGGACCGCATCAAGGTGCTGTTCGCCGGGGACATCGGCTCGCGGCGCTACGTGCTCACCGCGGGCATGGACGGGTGGCCGCTCAAGGCGGCGTTCCTCGGCGACCTGGGTGAGGGGCCGGAGGAGCTGTACCAGACCGGCTCCGGATCGCTGGAGGCCGCCGAGGAGACCAACTTCGGCACGGGCGACGGGGTGCACCCGGAGGAGAGCTTCCTGCTGCTCGGACCGGTCGGAGCGGTGTACGAGGAGGGGCAGGCGTTGTGGTCGTCCACCGGCGTGACCCGAACCTGGCACCCGGTCGAGGTCCCCGACGGCTACTACGCCGTCGTGGAGGTCGCCCGGAGCCAGCGGCTGCGGGTGCGGCTCGGGGACACGGTGCTGCGCGAGGTCCAGACCTACCCGGCTGACACGGGCGCGGCGGTGGGACTCGACCCGAAGCCGTACGGCGGGCGGGGCACGGCCTTCCCCGACGTGGCGGAGCAGGTCGGCAGTTCGCTGCTCAGGTTGACCCAGCTCGCGGGCACCGGTGCGACGCTGCGGGTGCTGTGGAGCTCGCAGGTGCCCGCGCCCGGCGCGGCCGGCGGGACGGGGCGCGCGGTCACCGTCCAGGTGGTGACGGCTGACGGGGGTGGGCCGTACTTCACCGGGATCGCCGACGCGGACGGCAACTGGCGGGACCACCCGACCGGTTCCGGCTTCGCCGCCGGGCCGGAGCAGGCGCTGATCGTGATGCGCCTGCCCAGTTACGCGGCCGAGGACAACCAGCGGCTGCAGATCATCGCGCCGCCGTCGGGGGTCCGGGCGGAGCTGGTGCGCAACGGACAGGTCGACGAGGTCCCCCTGACCAAGGGGGCGGGGTCGTGGACCGAGGCGGGCAAGGTGACGGCGACCGTGCGGGCGTACGACGCCGCGGGCAACCTGCTGGCGACGGCCGAGTTCGCAGACCTGCTGCCCCCGCAGTGCGACCGCCTCAATCCGCCGACCTGCCAGGCGTCGGCCGCCGCACCGTCCGCACCGGACACGGCGGGACCGACGCCGTGAGTGGTGCGGGCATCGGAGGTTAAGAAGGGCACCTTCTTCTACGCGGAGCGTGAAGAAGGTGCCCTTCTTACCTCAGTTGGCGGGGGCCGGTGTCGGGGCGGGGGGTGGAGGTGGCGAGTTCGCCCAGGGCGTGCAGGACGGAGACGCCGGTGGGGTGGACGAGGATCGGGTTGAAGACGAGGTGGCGCAGGCGGGCCGTGTCTGCGGCGAGCTGCCCGATGCGGACCAGCAGCGCGGCCAGGGCGTCGGCGTCGGCGGCGGCGAGCAGCGGGGCGGCCTTCGGGGCGCGGACCAGGGCCGCGGCGTCGGTGTCGGTGAGCGGCGCGGCGCGCCAGGCGCGGTCGCCGACGAGTTCGGTGACCGGGCCGGCCAGGCCGAAGCCGACGACCGGGCCGAACGCCGGGTCGTCGACGACCTCGACCACGCAGGCGATCCCCGGCGCGACCATCGGCTGCACCAGCACTTCGACTCCCGCGCCGAACAGCTGTTCCAGGTCGGTGTAGGCGCGGCGGACCTCGTCCGGGCCGGCCAGGTTGAGGCGTACCGCGCCGAGGTCGATGCGGTTGGGCCGGTCGGCCACCTTCAGCGCCACCGCGGCCCGGTAACCGGCCGCGGCGGCGGCGACCTGCTCGGCGCCTGCCGCGCGGGTGCTCGGCACGACGGGGATGCCGTACGAGTCCAGCAGGGTCTCCAGGTCGGGCGCGGCCGGGTCGGCCCCGGGCGGCGCGGGCGGCAGCGTGCCCGCGGGCGCGCGCAGCCAGGCGGCGCGGCGGGTCACCTGCGCGAGCGCCCGCACCGCCTCCTCGATCGAGCGGTAGGACGGCACCTGCGCCGGCCCGCGCCCGGCGAGGAAGCTCGCCAGCACCGGCTTGTCGGCGTCGCGCACGGCGTCGGCCAGCGCGTCGGCGTACGGGCCCAGCAGCGCCGTCTCCGCGCTCTGGTCGGCGGCGAGCGGGCCGGTCGGCAGCGGCGGGGCGACGACCACGACCACGGCGTCGGTGTCGTCGCTGTGCAGTGCGGCGTGCACCGCGGCGGCGAACTCGTCCGGCTTGGCGGCCGGGCCGACCGCGCCGGACCGGCCGACGCGCAGCCCGGCGGCCCGGATCTCGGCCGAGGCCAGCGCCGACAGCGCGAACGCGTTGCCGACCACGCCGATCCGGTCGCCGGCCGGCAGCGGCTGGGCCGCCAGCAGGGTCGCCACGTCGAACAGCTCGCCGACGGTGCCGACCTCGATCACGCCGGAGTGCGCCCGCAGCGCCTGCATCGCGGCCTCGTCCAGGGTGGACCCGCCGTGGCCGGTGTGCCCGGCGAGCATCACGATCGGCTTGTGCCGCCCGGTGGTGCGGGCGATCCGGGCGAACTTGCGCGGGTTGCCGAACGACTCCAGGTACATCGCGACGACGTCGGTGTGCGGGTCCTCGGCCCAGAACTGCAGCAGGTCGTTGCCCGACACGTCGGCGCGGCGGCCCGCGCTGACGAAACCGCTCACGCCCAGCCCGCGGCGCTCGGCCTCGGCCAGCAGCAGCAGGCCCAGCGTGCCGGAGTGGCAGAACAGGCTCACCCGACCCGGCGCGGGCAGCCGTGGCACGAGCGTCGCGTTCAGGCTCACCGCGTGGTCGGCGATGCCGAGACTGCCCGGCCCGATCACCCGCATGCCCGCTACCCGCGCAGCTCGGACCAGGTCACGCCGCTGCGCCGGGTCCATCTCGGTCAGCACCAGCAGCCCGTGCACGCCTGCCGCGGCCGCATCGGCCAGCACCTCGGGCAGCGCGACGGGCGGCGTCGCGACGACGGCGAGATCGATGCCGGAACCGTGGGGCTTCTCCTCCCCGCGGACCAGGCCGGATCCCGGCTCACCGGGACTGGACGGGCCGCCGGTCGGAAGGGACTGCGGGCTCAGCTCGGCCAGCGACCGCAGCGGTCCCTGCGGGTGCACATGGTGCACCGGACCGGCGAACCCGCTCGCGCGGAGGTGGGCCAGCACCGCAGCGCCGACGCCGTGGCCCGACGCGCTCGCGCCGTAGACGGCGACGGCGCGCGGGCGCAGCAGGCGGGCCACCGAGCGGGCCTCGGTGCGCTGCTCGCGGTCGGCCTGCACGGCGCGGGAACGTTCGGTCGGCGCGACCGGGAAGGTCAGCGTCACCACGCCGTCGGCGTAGCGCCTGGTCACCTCGTACCCCGCGTCGGTGAATACGCGCAGCATCGCGCCGTTCTCGGGGAGCACCTCGGCGACGAATCGGGTGATGCCCGCCTCGGCGGCCGCGGCGGCCAGATGCTCCAGCAGCACCGAGCCGACGCCGCGGCCCTGGTAGGCGTCCTCGACCACGAACGCGACCTCGGCGTCGACGGCCTGCTCGCCGAGCCGCTCGTAGCGGCCCACCGCGACCAGCCGGTCGCCCGCGGCGACCACGAACGCCTCCCGGTCGACGTGGTCGACGTTGACGAACCGGTGCAGGTCCCGGGCCGGGATCCGGGGGTACGGCGAGAAGTAGCGCAGGTAGCGGGTGCGCTCGGAGAAGCGCGAGTGCATCGCCACCACCGCGTCGCCGTCCTGCGGCGTGATCTGCCGCAGGTGGACCGTGGTGCCGTCGGACAGCAGCACATCCGCGCCGGTCATGGCTCAGTCCCGGGGGTCGTGCGGGTCGAGCCCGTGCAGCGGGAAGACCGCCTTGCGCGCCGCCATGATCGCGCGGTCGAGCTGGTCGCCCTCGGCCTCGGGCTGCCACGGGGTGAACGTGACGTCGCCGCCGTCGGTGAGCGTCGTCGGCACCGCCCGCCCCGGCACCCGGCGCGCGGCGAACTCCCGCCACGACTCCGGCAGCGGGGTGGCCGGATCAAGCGGCTCGCCGGTGACCATCGCCAGCAGGTGCGTCCAGGCCCGCGGCACCACCTCGACCAGCGCGTATCCGCCACCGCCGGTCGCCACCAGCCGTCCCTCGCAGACCTCGTCGGCGAGCGCGCGCACGGCCAGTTGCGCCGCCCGCTGCCCGTCGACGGTCAGCCGCAGGTTCGCCAGCGGGTCGAGCCGGTGCGTGTCCGCCCCAGCCTGCAGCACGATCAGCTGCGGCCGGAAGGCGCGCACCACCGACGGCACCACGGCGTGGAACGCGCGCAGCCAGCCCCGGTCGCCGGTGCCCGGGGGCAGCGGCACGTTGACCGCGGTGCCCTCGGCCTGCGGGCCGCCGGTCTCCTCGACGTACCCGGTGCCGGGGAACAGGGTCAGCGGGCCCTCGTGCAGGCTGACCGTGAGCACGCGCGGGTCGTCGTAGAAGATCTCCTGCACGCCGTCGCCGTGGTGCACGTCGACGTCGATGTACGCGATCCGCTCCGCGCCCTGGGCGAGCAGGTCGGCGATGGCGACGGCGGGGTCGTCGTACACGCAGAACCCGGCCGCGCGGGCGGGCATCGCGTGGTGCAGGCCGCCCGCCACGTTGACCGCGCGCCGGGCCCGGCCCGACCACACGGCCCGCGCCGCGGCCAGGGTCGCGCCGCAGACCAGCGCCGACGACTCGTGCATGTGCTCGAAGACCGGGTTGTCCGGGGTGTTGAGGCCGTACCCGCGGAAGAACGGGTCGTCCGGGGCGGCCCGGACCGCGTCCAGGTAGTCCCGGCGGTGCACGCGCAGCAGCTCGGCCTCGGTGGCCGGCTCCGGCGCGACCAGCTGCACCCCGGGCCGGTCGAGCACGCCCAGCTCCCGGGCGAGCGCCATGGTCAGCTCGACGCGCACCGGGTTCAGCGGATGATCGCCGAGGTTGTAGCCCAGCAGCGCGTCACTCCACACCACGGTCGCCGTCATGACCTGACCTCGCCTCTCATTCGCGGCCGATCGGCCGGGACGGGTCGGTGATCCAGTGGCTCCAGGAGCCGACGTACAGCGCGGCGTCGGTGCGGCCCGCGGCGTGCAGGGCGAGCACGGTGTGCGCGGCGGTCACCCCGGAGCCGCAGTACGCCCCGACCGGCGCGTCGCCCAGGTCGGCGAACACCTCGGGCAGGTCGGCGCGCAGCGTGCCGTCGGCGTTGACCAGCTCGCCGTAGGGCAGGTTGCGGGCGCCCGGCACGTGTCCGGCGACCGCGTCGATCGGCTCGGTCTCACCCCGGAAGCGCGGTGCGACCCGCGCGTCCAGCAGCACCCCGTCGGCCGCGAGCGCCGCCGCGCCGACCGCGTCGAGCACCGGCATGCCACCGGGCACCACGGTCACGTCACCCCGGACGACCTCCGACGGCTTGTCGGTCACCTCGCCGCCCGCGGCGGACCAGGCGGCGAAGCCGCCGTCGAGCACCCGCACGTCGGCGTGGCCGGCCCAGCGCAGCGTCCACCAGGCCCGCGCCGCGGCCATGCCGTCACCGGCGTCGTAGACCACGACGGGCCGGCCCTCGCGTACGCCGGCGGCGCGCAGCGCGCCTTCCAGCGCCTCGGGGTGCGGCAGCGGGTGGCGGCCACCCGGTCCGGGCGGCCCGCACAGGTCGCGGTCGAGGTCGACGAAGACGGCTCCGGGCAGGTGGCCGGCATCGTAGTCGTCGCGGCCGGGCGGGCCGGACAGCCGCCACCGCACATCCAGCACGGTCGTGGGCTGCCCCGAGCGGAGCCGGTCGGCCAGCTCCACCGCAGTGATCAGTGGTGTACGCACATGAGCCAGTCAACACCATGGCCGCGCTGTGTCGTAGCGCACTGTCCCACCCGGCTGCGAGACTTCCCGCCGAGTGATCCCGGCCGGTTCCGTCGGAGATGGACGAGGCGCTCGCGACAACGACGGCGGTCGGTGCGACACTGCTGAAACCCGCCCAGAAGGTGGAGTGGGGCGGCTATTCGGGCTACTTCGCCGATCCGGACGCACCTGTCGGAGAGGTGGCATACGACCCGTTCCGGCCGCTCGACGAGGCAGGCCTGCGCGAACCGCCATGAGCGGCACGGCCGCAGGTTGATCAACCGATAGACGCCGACGGGTGTCGCTGCGGTGACACGCAATAGAATCGCAGCCAGCGACTTGGAGAGGACCCGTTCATGTCCGACCTCATTGACACCACCGAGATGTACCTGCGCACCATCCTCGAGCTCGAGGAGGAGGGCGTGCCGCCGCTGCGCGCCCGCATCGCCGAGCGCCTGCACCAGAGCGGCCCGACGGTCAGCCAGACCGTGGCCCGCATGGAGCGCGACGGGCTGCTGACCGTCGTGGAGACCGACCGCCACCTGCAGCTGTCCGAGGCCGGGCGGGCGCACGCGGTCGCCGTCATGCGCAAGCACCGCCTCGCCGAGCTGCTCCTGGTCAACGTGATCGGCATGCCCTACGAGGAGGCCCACGAGGAGGCCTGTCGCTGGGAGCACGTGATGAGCGACGCCGTGGAGAAGCGGGTCTACGACCTGCTCAACCGGCCGACCCGCTCGCCGTACGGCAACCCCATCCCGGGCCTGGACGCCCTGGACATCAAGCCCCGCGACACCGAGGGCGGCGACGCCCCCGAGCGCAACCTGGCCTTCCCCGGGCTCACCGGCCAGGTCGTGGTGCGCCGGATCTGCGAGAGCGTGCAGACCGACTCCGAGGTGCTGCGCCAGTTGCACGCCGCCGGCGTGGACCCGGGCGCGACGGTCACCGTCGCCCAGGAACGCGACGGCGTCTCCATCGACCACGGCGGCGAGCCCGTCCGCCTGCCCCGCGAGGTGGCGTCCCGCGTCTTCGTCACCAGCCGCTGACCGTGAAAAAGGCTCCACCGGCCGCGTCGAACGGCCGGTGGAGCCTTTTCGTACCGGTCTCACACTCCGGCGCGGTCGATGTCCTTGGCCAGTTCGACGACGTCGGGCAGCAGGGCCGCGGCGTCGCCGCCCTCGGGCAGGGTGACTTTGAGCACCAGCAGGCGAGCGTTGCCCGCCAGCCAGCCCACCTCCGCGTACGGGCCGCGGCCCTTGGCGGCGGGTTTGAGCTGCGAGTAGGCGACCTTGCCGAGTGCCGACACGGCCTTCGCGCCGTCGGGCAGCATCGCGTCCTTGAACACGGCGACGTCGGCCTTGGTCGGGCTCACCGACAGGCTCAGTTCCGGCAGCGCCGCCTCGGTCGGCCGGGCCACGCACGTATTGGTCTTCTGGTGGTTGGCCGCGCCGGCTATCGCCATCCGCACGCCGAGCCGCTGCTCGATGCGGGCGGAGTCCAGCAGCAGGCATGCGCCGGTCGGCGTGGGCGGGCTGGGCGACACCACCCGGGGGGCCTGCGTCGCCGGCGGTTCGTGCGCCGACGCCCCGGCGCCGGAGCAGCCCGCCAGCAGCGTTCCGCTCGCCATCAGCGCCATCACCGTCGTCCGCACCGGACCAAACTAGCCGCTGCCGGGGTACGCCGAAAGTCCACTCACGTTCGGGTGGCGTGCCTAGCCTGATGCCATGACGGGAAAAGTGGTGCATTTCGAGCTGCCGGCCGACGACATCGAACGGGCCCGCACGTTCTACACCGACGCCTTCGGCTGGCAGCTCGACGCCATGCCGGAGTTCGACTACATCTGGGTGCGCACCGTGGCCACGGACGACCGGGGCAACCCGGCCGAGCCGGGCGCGATCAACGGCGGCATGACCCGGCGCGAGGCTCCGGTGACCGGCCCGGTCATCACGATCGAGGTCGAGGACCTCGACACCGCGCTCGCCAAGATCGTCTCGTGCGGCGGCCGGGTGCTCCAGGAACGACAGTCCGTGGGCACGATGGGCTTCACCGCGTACATCGCCGACACCGAGGGCAACACCGTGGGGCTCTGGCAGAACGCGTGACGGGGGCGGGACCGGCCCGCCCCCGTCGGCGCGAACCGGTCAGCCCACCTGCTCGATCTGGCCGCGGACCTGGATGAACTCGGCCTTGACCTCGTTCACGGTCTTGAAGTACCAGACCACCATGCCCAGGCTGCCCTTGTCGGCCCAGGCGCAGACCACCAGCGGCACCGCCTCGGTCTTGGCGCTGCCGCACTTCGCCTCGCCGCCCAGCGGGCCCGCGTCGACCGGGACGATCCCGGTGGCGACCACGCCTGACGTGCCCATGCCGGCGAACGCGGCGTCGACCTCCTGGCCCGGGTCGGTGATGCGCGCCGAAGCCGCGAAGATCATCACCAGGTCCCGCTTGGCCTGGTCGCCGTAGAAGGCCGCCACCGCGCCCGTCGCCGACGGCAGCGTGGCCTCGAAGCTGCTCTTCATGGTGTCGGTCACCGTTTCGAGCTGCGGATCGGTCGACTTCGGCCGTCCCGCGAGCGTCGCGGGCGCGACCACAGTGATCTCCTTCGCCGCGACCTGCGCGCTGGCCGAGGCGATCGCGCCGTCGATCTCCTGCTCGATCTGGTCGGCGGTGTCCTTCACCAGGTACCAGACGCCGACGCCGCCGCCGCAGCAGAGCAGGAGCACGCCGAGCGTGATCCCGATCCACAGACCCGCCCGCGACTTCTTCGGGGCCGGCGGCACGGGGTAACCGGGCTGCGCGGGGTATCCCGGCTGCGCCGGGTAGCCGGGCTGAGCCTGATATCCCGGCTGCTGGGGGTAGCCGGGCTGGGCGGGATAGCCGGGCTGGGCCGGGTAGCCGGGCTGCTGAGGGTAGCCGGGCTGCTGGTCCGGGGACGGGGGCGGATACGACATGGGGGCTCCTGGCACTCGGGGGTCAGCGCATCGTATCGGCGTACCCCGTCATCCCGGACCTTCCGTGTCCGGGTCCGGACTGCGCACCCGCGCCGGGTCTCCGGCTGTCCGGGCGTGTCCGCCTGCTCCGGGAGAAGATGGGGGCATGACCGCCAAGCGACGCATCGGCAACAACGGACCCGAGGTCAGCGCCATCGGCCTCGGCTGCATGGGCATGAGCTTCGCCTACGGGCAGCGTGACGACGAGGGGTCGGCCGCGACGCTGCGGCGCGCCCTGGACATCGGGGTGACCCACTTCGACACCGCCGACATGTACGGCTACGGCCACAACGAGGAACTGATCGGGCGCACCATCGGCGACCGGCGCGACGAGTACGTGCTCGCCACCAAGTTCGCCAACCGCGGCGAGCTGGACGCGCAGGGCGACCTGGTCCGGCGCTGGGTCGACTCGTCGCCGCAGTGGGCCCGCGAGGCGCTGGAGGACTCGCTGCGCCGCCTGCGCACCGACCGCATCGACCTGTACTACATGCACCGGCGCAGCCCCGACGTGCCGATCGAGGACACCGTCGCGGCCATGGCCGACTTCGTCAAGCAGGGCAAGGTGCGCTTCATCGGCCTGTCCGAGGTCAGCCCCGCGACGCTGCGGGCCGCGCACGCCGTGTTTCCGATCACCGCGGTGCAGATGGAGTACTCCCTGTTCACCCGGTTCGTCGAGGACGAGATGCTGGCGACCTGCCGGGAACTCGGGGTGGGCCTGGTGGCGTACTCCCCCGTCGGCCGCGGCTGGCTCACCGGCAAGATCACTTCCCCGGCCGACTTGGCCGCCGACGACTTCCGGCGCACCGTGCCACGGTTCGCCGAGGAGAACTTCGCCCAGAACATGGCCCTGGTGCGAGCGGTCCGCGAGGTCGCCGACGAACTCGGCGCGACCCCGGCCCAGGCCGCCCTGGCCTGGCTGCTCGCCCAGGGCGACGACGTGCTCCCCATCCCCGGCACCAAACGCGTGCCCTACCTGGAGGAGAACATGGCCGCCGCCGACCTGGTCCTCACGCCCGACCAGCTCCACCGCCTCACCGCGGCCGTCCCACCCGGCGCGGTCGCCGGCGAACGCTACGCCCCCGCCGGCATGTCCACCGTCAACCGGTGAAGGCGAAGGAAGGGCACCTTCACATCGCTCCGCGATGTAGAAGGTGCCCTTCCTAACCTCGGTCGGGTGGGCTGCGGGGGCATGATCGCCGTTTCAGGTCAGTATCTGCGCTCTGACCAAACGTTCTGTCCCGAAATAACGATCACCAGATGGCCCGGCCGTCAGCCGGTGCGGGCCAGCCCGGCGACCGCCGCCAGCATCAGCACCGCCCCGGAGGCCGCCGCCAGGGTGATCCGCTCGCCCAGCAGCCCGACCGCGATCAGCACCCCCGCCACCGGCTCCACCAGCGTCACCACCGCGGTCACCGTGGCCGGCACCGCCGCCACCCCGGCGAAGAACAGGCGGTACGCCAGCGCCGTCGGCACCGCCCCCAGGTACAGCAGCCAGCCCACCGTCCCGGCGAGCCCACCCACCGACAGGTCGGCCGGACCGTCCGCCGCCGGCAGCAGCCCCTCCACCAGCGCGATCGGCAGCAGGCAACCCGCCGCCACCGCGAACGAGCCGACCGTGGCCCCGGACAGGTCACCTCCGACCCGCCGCGAGTAGATCGTCACCACGGCGTACCCGGCCGCCGAGAGCAGGCCGAACGCCACCCCCAGCACCGGTGCGGACCCGGCCTGCCCGCCGCCTCCCACCAGCAGCACCAGCCCCGCCAGCCCCAGCGCCACCGCGGCGACCCGGCCCGCGCTCAGCGCCTCGCCGAGCGTCCAGCGCGCCGCGAGCGCGATCACCACAGGGCACGCCCCGAGGGTGACCACGGTGCCGACGGCCAGCCCGGCGTACGCGATGGACCCGTAGTAGGCCGTCTGGTACACCGCCAGCCCGGCCCCGAGCACCAGCGCGTCCCGCCGGCGCGCGCCGAACCGCTCGCCGAGGGCCAGGTGCAGCCCGGCCAGCACGGCGATGCCGAGCACCAGCCGCCAGAAGGACACCGCGACCGGCCCGAGGCCGCTGGTGCGGTAGAGGACCGCGGCGACCGCGCCGCCGGTGCCCCAGGCGGTCGCCGCGACCGCCACGTAGAACATGCCGCGCCCGTGCGACGCGGTCCGGCACGCGCGCGACGGCGCGAGCCCTGTGCTGGACTCCATCTTCCTGTCTCCACTGCTCGATGGCCGACGATTCCGCGTATGCGGACGGCCACCGGACGTGCGGCGAATGCCGTCACGTCAGTGGTGCGACGCCGTCCGCCTCAGGCGACCGGCGGGGAGATGATCGAGTGAGCCATGGCCGCGATGCTATCCGGGGAATGCGCGGCCCTTCCAGGCAGTTGTCCGATGCGTGGGAATCCTGGAGGAGTACGAGCGCGGAAGGCTGTTCTTCGACTACGGCGACTACATCACGGCTGCCCAGATCCTGGGACCGGTGGTGGACGAAGCCCCGGACGACGTGGCGCCCCGGCTGCTGCTGGCGCGCGCCTACTACCACTCGGCCCAGCTGCACAAGGCCGAGGACCAGCTGCGCCGGGTGCTCGACCACGACCCCGCGGAGCACTACGCCCACCTCATGCTGGGCCGCTGCCTGCAGCGGCAGAGCCGCCACGACGAGGCCCGGCCGCACCTGCGCATCGCCGACGCGATGGGCATCGGCGGCACGACCGCCTGAGGCCGCTCGACCATAGGCGCCGGGGCCCGGACCTCGTTGCCCTGTCCGGCCCCGGACCCGCGTTCACCGCGCCGGCGTCCGGGGCGCGCCACCGGCAGGGTCACTCGTGGTCGTAGAACTCGACCGTGATGCCGCTGCGCCGAACGGTCACCGTGGCGTGGTCGCCGAACGCCTCCAGCAGCACATCGTTGAACCCGCCGCCCCGGACGGCGTCGGCGAGCGCCCGCACCCGCTCGTAACGCTGCTCGTCGTCGCCCTCATACGGCAGTTCGGTCCGCGGGTAGGAACCCCGATCGGACAGGCAGCGGCCGCCCAGCGTCGGGTGCCTGTCGGCGTACTCGCCGACCTCCAGCACACGCCAGTCGTCGTCCGCGCCGTCCTCGGCCGTCCGCGCCCAGAACGACTCCGCGCTGAACACGCACGCCTCGCCGTCGTTGAAGTACGGCGTGTACTGCTGCCAGCCGAACTCCACGATCGCGTCGTCGTCGAGCACCGCGGTCAGGATCGGTCTCAGCTCCGACAGCGGGCGCTGCGGCACCCGGTCACCGGCCGTGATCTCGCCTTCGACCGGAATGCCCAGGAAACTGGTGTGGCTCAACGGTGGTCCTCTCCCAACAGTGTCGACAACGGCACCTCTTTGCGCTGCGCACCCGACATCCACGGCTTGATCGCCATACCCGCGATGTAGTCGGCGGGCGAGGGCAGCCAGCCCAGGTCCTCCAGGATGTGCCGCTCGGCGATCAGCCGCACCGGGATGCGCTTGCGCCCCACCCGCAGCGTGTCTCCGAAGATGCGCTGGCACAGGTAGACGCCCGCGGTGTGGTGGTACATCGAGCGGTGCCGGACGTCGCCGATGATCTGCTTCGAGGAGTCGATGAACTCCTCGATGGCGAGGTAGTCCTCCGGCTCACCACCCCACTTGCGGGCCGCGGACTGCGCATGGTGCCACGAATTCATGGCGCGAAGGTTAGGCAGCTCCCCCGACAATTCATGATCGGTGCCAGGATGGCCTGATGGCGGGCGACAACGCGATACACAGACTGGACCTCGGCTACTTCATCCGGCCCGCCGAGGAGGCCGGCGGTCCACACCCGAGGGTCGAGGCGGTGCTGGCGTACCTGGTGGACGGCGCGGACGGGCTGATCCTGTTCGACACCGGTATGGGCCACGGCGACGACGAGACCGAGGCCCACTACCGGCCGGTCCGCCGCCCGCTGCCGCAGGCGCTGGCAGACCATGGCGTACGCCTCGACGACATCTCCCTGGTCGTCAACTGCCACCTGCACTTCGACCACTGCGGCGGCAACCCGCTGCTGCCCGGCCGCCCCGTGTTCACCCAGCGCACCGAACTCGCGACCGCGCGGGCCGGGAACTACACCTTCGACCACCTGGTCGACTTCCCCGGCGTCGACTACCGCGAACTCGACGGCGAGGCCGAGATCAGCCCCGGAGTGTGGATCATCCCGACGCCCGGCCACACGGCCGGGCACCAGAGCCTGGTGGTACGCGGCCCCGACGGCGTCACCACCGTGCTCGCCGGGCAGGCCTACGATCTGGCCACCGACTTCAGTTGCGCCCAGCTCGCCCGCCGTGCCGCCGCCGACGGGGCAGCCGCCCCGCTCCCGCCGTACCACCCGTGGCTCGACCACCTCGCCACCCTCGACCCGCAGCGCGTCGTCTTCGCCCACGACGCCGCGGTCTGGCACGCCTGACTCAGGAGCCGTCGGCCCAGTAGCGGTTCAGCCGCGCCACGGCCTCGTCCTTGGTCATCGCGACCTTTGTGCGCCTCCCCGGTCGGTTGTACCTAAGCCATCGACCTGACCTACGAGCCAGTCGCGTAATAGTTCGTCTTCGCAAAGGCTCACCAACCGAACTTGGCCCGAGCTGTCTGCATGATTGGGCGCGTCCAGCACCTGCAGAGAACCTGGTTTCAATGCGCGGCGATAAGGGTCAGCCGCGGTAGGCGCGGGTCAGTTCGGCGACGAACGCGGGCGCAAGAGCACGGATCTGCTTGGCGTCCAAAGCACCGGACAGAGCCTCGGCAGCCATTGCAATACCAGGAGAAGCGCCCCGACCGAACAGACTCTCCAGCAGGTTCACACCGACGGCGACGGTCGATCCGGCCATCGCGTCGTCCGCCATGGCGGCCATCTGCCTCCCGATCTGCTCGGCGCTGGCGTGCCCGCGCATGAGCCGAATGACGTCGCCGGAGTCCTTGCTACGCACCCGGTGCGGGCGTCCTTGATTGTCGTGGAGCCGCTCGTAGATCTTGTGGCACTTCGCGATGAGCAGAGCAGCCGGCCCGGCCACGCGCACCTGCAACAGACGAGCGTCGGTGTCGGGTTGGAGGCTACCGACGGTCATCACCTGGTTGTCCAGTACCGCCGCCTCGAGGCCCGCCGCCCAACGCGTGGCGTTGCTGCCGTGGTCCGGTAACCGGGCGTCGCGGCGTCCGTGGTTAGGGGCAAGCTCGCCGGGAACGATCAGGTCGACGGGAATCACCTGGGGTTGTCCAGACACGGTAACCGTGGCCAACCAGCTGCCTGGCTCGACGCCGCCACCGGCTTTGACTTTGAGGGTGAACCCGTTTCGGCGCATCGCGTCGGCGATTTCCGGCTCCTCGCTCAGCCGCTGTGGCACGATCGCCAAGTCGCCGTCGGTCGTGTAGGGCGCGACACCGGCGTCAAGGTCGGCATCACTGGAGTGCAGGTACACCGCTTGCGCTCCAACGATGACCACGGCATCGCGGTGTACCGCCAAAGCTTCGAGAGCGTCGAGCAGCACGCATCGGGCGGCGACATAGAGGGGGTCGATGGCGACGCTCACTGCGGCAGGCTACTGGCGCAGAGCCTTCAAGTCCGGCAACCGCCATCCGGGTGTGTCGATCATCCACTCGAGGACCGCCTCGCCTTCCTCCGGCAGTCTTCCGTTGCCGGACAGCAAGTCCATGACGAGTTGGCTGTAGCCGACGTGGCGGAGGCCGTCAACACTGTGGGGCCGCTCCAACTGGGAGCCGGACGCCGCCTCCAGGAGCACCACATTGGCACCGGTGCTAGTGGCCAGCAGTTCCCAACGCTTGGCATAGGTATCGATGTCCGGAACATAGAGCAACAGCTGGGCCGGGGCAGCCACCGGGGCGATCCGGTGAGCGGCGAATGACCCGGTGACCAGCGCATCGGGGGCGCCGCGCAACTCGCGCAGCAGCACATCAAGTCCGCGGCGCGCCAGGTAGGTGATCGAGCGGTTGGTGCGCAGCACTTGATATTCAGCTGCACGAGCACGTAGCAGTTGCGGCCAGTCCACGCTGGTGACAGGGCCGCTGCCAGGACGATCGATTAGGCCCTGTTCGTGCAGACTGGAGAGGGACTTCGACAGATAACCCTTACTCAGTCCCGTGACTTCCGCGAGGTCGGCGAGCCGGTAGGGCGGCTCGACGTCGGCCAGCACACGTACCAGCGCGTGGATCTGAGTACCGCGCAGCAGCACCTCGGAGCGCTCGCGTGGATTGGGGTCGGTGTCGGATCCGATGAGACGTACGTAGAGGGCAGGGCGGCGCATTCTGATCAGAGCGTTGCCGGTCAGGTCGAGGTAGCTCCACCCTTCCTCGGCGATGAGCGCGCGCGATCGCGGGCTGATCCACGGTGCGAGGACCAGGACAGTCGGCTCGTGCATCAGGTGTAGCCGCGCCGGTCGCAGCATCGGCCTCAGATGCTCCACGGTGCGGGGGGTCACACGGGCCTTGGCCTCTACGAGGAAGGTGCCAATGTACGAAGAGGCATCCCCAGCAACCTCCCAAAATGCGTCGTACCCCGCGTCGTCCCGTGCCTCGTGAGGTGCGGGCCGACGCCGTAGTTCCAGTCCAGGACCCTCGTTGAGTAGCGCGGAAAGAGCATCATAGCCATCGGCGAGCAACTGTTTCTCGGACTGCAACCCCACAAGCAAAAGTTTCCACTATGTCGCGTGTTCGCACAATGAGCAAACCGGTGTGTTCGTGGAAACTTTTCCAAAAGAGCGGCCAGACCGCGGTAGCTCACGCCAGGTGTTACGAGCCCACCTCGAGCTACAACGTCGGGCGGCGGTCTGGCCTTTCGCCTCCGCCTTGCGCTGCCCGGAAGAACCGGCGCGCTGCTGGGTGTCCTAGCCGTCCAGCATCGCCGTGAACATCGCAGGCGCATGATTGGGGCTGGCCGATCTGCGGCCCAGGATGTGGTGTCATGCAGGTTCCTACACCGAGCGGGACACCACGTCCTTGCCGCAGCGACCGCCCGGCCCCCTACAGGATCGGGCGGTCGCTGGCCTTTCAGGCGCCAGCCGTAGCACCGGAACTCCCTTGCCACGGCCCGCGTGCCTTAGCTGCCGCCTTCATCGAACGAATTCGGCGTTGCAGCAAATGCACCTCGGCCCAATATCAGCTGCAGCCGCTGGTCGAGCCGCAGCCCTCGCAGACGTAGCAGCTGCCCGCGGGGCGCATCTTGGTGCCGCAGGTGTAGCACAGCGGCGCGTCCGACACGCGGCCCGTGATGGACTCCAGCACCTCGGTCGAGGAGCCGATCCGGGTCGGCGCGGCGACCGGGGTCACCGCGGTCTGCGCAGGGGCGGCCGACGCCGCCGGCGGCACGTACTCCACGCCCTCCTCCTCGGCCCGCAGCCGCGCGGCGCGCTCGGACGCGGTGAACACGCCCAGCTCGGCCCGCTGCTCGTAGGGCAGGAAGTCGAGCGCCAGGCGGCGGAAGATGTAGTCCATCACCGAGTTCGACAGGCGGATGTCCGGGTCGTCGGTCATGCCGGCGGGCTCGAACTTCATGTTCATGAACTTCTCGACGTACGTCTGCAGCGGCACGCCGTACTGCAGCGCGACGGAGACGGCGATCGAGAACGCGTCCATGACACCGGCCAGGGTCGAGCCCTGCTTGCCCAGCTTGAGGAAGACCTCGCCGAGGCCGTCGTCGGGGTACGACGACGCGGTCAGGTAGCCCTCGGCCTCGCCGACGGTGAAGGAGACCGTCTGCGACGGGCGCTTCTTCGGCAGGCGCTTGCGCACCGGGCGGTACTCGATGACCTTCTCGACCACGGGGGCCGAGACGGGGGCCACCGCCTGCGCGGGCTCCTTGTCCTTCTTGGAGACCGACAGCGGCTGGCCGACCTTGCAGTTGTCGCGGTAGATGGCCAGGGCCTTGAGGCCGAGGCGCCACCCGTCGAAGTACATCTGCTCGACCTCTTCGACCGTCGCCGACTCCGGCATGTTGACGGTCTTGCTGATCGCGCCGGAGATGAACGGCTGCACCGCGGCCATCATGAGCACGTGGCCCATGGGCGCGATCGAGCGCTCGCCCATCGCGCAGTCGAAGACCGCGTAGTGCTCCGGCTTGAGGCCGGGGGCGTCGACGACGTGGCCGTGCTCGGCGATGTACTCGGTGATCGCCTCGACCTGCTCCTCCTGGTAGCCCAGGTTGCGCAGGGCGCGCGGCACGGTCTGGTTGACGATCTGCATCGAACCACCGCCGACCAGCTTCTTGAACTTGACCAGCGCCAGGTCCGGCTCCACACCGGTGGTGTCGCAGTCCATCATGAAGCCGATGGTGCCGGTGGGGGCGAGCACGCTGGCCTGGGAGTTGCGCCAGCCCTGCTTCTCACCGAGGGCGTTGCCCGCCTTCCACTGCTTCTGCGCCTCCTTGGCCACCAGGGTCGCGACCGGGCCCACGGGCTTGATGGCGTCCGCGGCGGCGGCGTGCTTGCGCATGACCCGCTGGTGCGGGGTGGCGTTGCGGGCGTAGCCGTCGTACGCGCCGACGACGCCGGCGAGCTCGGCCGAGCGCCGGTACGCGACACCGGTCATCAGCGCGGTGATCGCGGCGGACAGCTGGCGGCCGCCCTCGGAGTCGTACGGCAGGCCCGACGCCATGAGCAGCGCGCCCAGGTTGGCGTAGCCGATGCCGAGCTGCCGGTAGGCCCGGGTGTTCTCGGTGATCTTCTGGGTCGGGAAGTCCGCGAAGCAGATGGAGATGTCCATCGCGGTGATCACGAACTCGACCGACTTCGTGAACCGCACGACGTCGAACGAGCCGTCCGCGCCGAGGAACTTGAGCAGGTTCAGCGAGGCCAGGTTGCAGGACGTGTCGTCCAGGTGCAGGTACTCCGAGCACGGGTTGCTGGCCGTGATCCGGCCGGTCTCCGAGCAGGTGTGCCAGTCGTTGATGGTGTCGTCGTACTGGATGCCGGGGTCGGCGCAGGCCCAGGCCGCCTCGGCCATCTTGCGGAACAGGCCCTTGGCGTCGACGGTGTCGATGACCCGGCCGTCGAGGCGGCCCAGCAGGTCGAAGCCCTTGCCCTCCTCGACCGCGGTCATGAACTCGTCGGACACGCGCACCGAGTTGTTGGCGTTCTGGTACTGCACGCTGACGATGTCGCGGCCGCCCAGGTCCATGTCGAAGCCCGCGTCGCGCAGCGCGCGGATCTTGTCCTCCTCGCGCGCCTTGGTCGCGATGAACTCCTCGATGTCCGGGTGGTCCACGTCGAGGATGACCATCTTGGCCGCGCGGCGGGTGGCGCCGCCGGACTTGATGGTGCCGGCCGAGGCGTCGGCGCCGCGCATGAAGCTGACCGGGCCGGACGCGGTGCCGCCCGAAGAGAGCAGCTCCTTGCTGGCGCGGATGCGGGAGAGGTTGACGCCGGAACCGGAGCCGCCCTTGAAGATCAGGCCCTCTTCCTTGTACCAGTCCATGATGGAGTCGACCGAGTCGTCCACGGACAGGATGAAGCAGGCGCTGACCTGCTGCGGACTGGCGGTGCCCACGTTGAACCAGACCGGCGAGTTGAAGCTGAACACCTGGTGCACCAGCATCCAGACCAGCTCGTGCTCGAACAGCTCCGCGTCGGCGGGGGTGGCGAAGTAGCCGTGCTGCTCACCGGCGGCCCGGTAGGTCTTGGCGACCCGGTCCACCAGCTGCTTGAGGCTCCACTCCCGCTCGGGGGTGTCGACCGCGCCGCGGAAGTACTTCGTCGTCACGATGTTCGTCGCGTTGACGCTCCAGAAGTCGGGGAACTCGACCCCCCGCTGCTCGAAGTTGATCGAGCCGTCGCGCCAGTTCGTCATGACGACGTCCCGGCGTTCCCAGGTGATCTCGTCGTACGGGTGCACGCCCTCGGTCGTCCACACCCGCTCGATCTTCAGACCTCCGGCGTTCGCCCGCGTGCGCTTCGCGCTCGCCGTGGCGTTCTCCCCCATCGTCAGCCCCCTCAGGTTCTCTTTAATCAACAAACAACTGCACGTTCTGATTGCCGAGCGTCAGCCCGCGACCTGACCCGCGGGCAGCCCGCTGTCGGCCTCGTCGGAGGCGGGTTCGGCTGCCTCTTGCCCAGCCGCCCGGGTTTTAACCGCGGCCCGCAGGACCTCGATCTCCCGGATGAAGTCCTCGGCGGACTGGAAGTCCTGGTACACGCTGGCGAAGCGCAGGTAGGCGACCTCGTCCAGGTCACGCAGCGGCCCGAGGATGGCCAGGCCGACCTCGCCGCTGGGAACCTCCGCGGCCCCCCGGGCGCGAACGGCCTCCTCCACCCGCTGCGCGAGCAGCGCGATGGCGTCCTCGTCGACCGGCCGGCCCTGGCAGGCCTTGCGCACGCCGCCCATGATCTTCGAGCGGCTGAACGGCTCGGTCACCCCGCTGCGCTTGACCACGGCCAGCACCGACTCCTCGACCGTGGTGAACCGCTTGCCACATTCGGGGCAGTGCCGGCGGCGGCGGATGAGCTGGCCGTCGTCGGCCTCCCGGGAGTCCACCACGCGGGAGTCCGGGTGCCTGCAGTACGGGCATCGCATCGCTGTCACCTCCCACGTCGTCGTCACCCTTGCCGGGTGTCCCGTCCCGCATTCCGGGCACCGCACCGCCGACGCCTGCCTCTTCGCGGGCGCCCGGGGGTGGGTGCGGATGCGGGGGTACGGCCGACCCGCCAGATGGGGCTCTTACCCCAATCTATGGGCGGTCGGCTCGGTGCCACCACAAGATGTTGGGGTTGAACCTATGCCCCAACCGACGCGTAGGCAAGTTGAAACGCGCTTGCGCGTGGCGTGTCGCGGACAACAACACGTACCGTCACCCACTCGTGAAACATGCGTGACACCGTCGACAGAGTCGTACAGATGTTTGAAACTGACATCATGTCGCATTAGTGTGTCCGGTGAGAGTCGCCGCCACTGTCACTATCCACCGGAGGTCCGACATGTCCCCCACCGAGCGAGCGTCCCGGCCCGGCCGGCCGCCCGCGGCGCCCGCGGGCGCGGGGCCTGTGCGCGCGGTCTCCGCGACCAGTGCCTCCCCCGCCGACCTGCAGGCCGCCGACCTGAGCAGCCGCCAGAAGCGCATCCTCGCGGTCATCCGCGAGTGGGTGGAGCAGCACGGTTACCCGCCGACCGTGCGCGAGATCGGCGAGGCCGTCGGCCTGGTCTCCCCGTCCTCGGTCGCCTACCAGCTCAAGGAGCTGGAGCGGAAGGGCTTCCTGCGCCGCGACCCGTCGCGCCCGCGCGCGGTGGACGTGCGCACCCCGGCCGACGCCGACGACGAGGCCGCGCTGGCCGCCCGCCCCACCCCGGTGTATGTGCCGCTGCTGGGCCGCATCGCCGCCGGCGGGCCGATCCTGGCCGAGGAGTCGATCGAGGAGGTGCTGCCGCTGCCGCGCGAACTGGTCGGCCAGGGCACGCTCTTCTCGCTCCAGGTCAAGGGCGACTCGATGATCGAGGCCGCGATCTGCGACGGCGACTGGGTCGTGGTGCGCCAGCAGCCCAACGCCGAGAACGGCGACATCGTCGCCGCGATGATCGACGGTGAGGCCACCGTCAAGGTCTACCGGCTGCGCGAGGGACACGTGCAGCTGATGCCGCGCAACCCGGCCTACGACCCGATCCCGGGCGACGCCGCGGTGATCCTCGGCAAGGTCGTCTTCGTGATGCGCCGCGTCTGAGCCTGACGACGAAGCGGCCCGCCCCCACTGCCGGGGGCGGGCCGCTCTCCGTTCACGCGTCAGCGGTACTGCTCGTAGCCCTGCTGGTTCGGGTAGCCGCCGTCGGGCTGGTAGTACGCGGGCTCGGTCTGGTGGACGCCGTCGTGCACCTGGCCGCCGCCGTACTGCTGGCCCTGGTACTGCTGGTGCCCGCCGTACTGCTGGCCGCCGTACTGCTGTCCGTAGCCGGGCTGGTTGCCGTGGCCCTGGTTGCCGTAGCCAGGGTCGTAGCCCTGCTGGCCGCCGCCGTACTGCTGGCCGTAACCCTGGTCGTAGCCGCCGGGCTGGCCGTACTGCTGGCCGCCGTACTGCTGGCCGTAGCCCTGGTCGTAGCCGCCGCCCTGCTCGGCGTAGTAGCCGGACTGGTAGCCGCCCCCGCCGACGCCGACGGGCGCGAGCATGGTGGTGGCCGAGTTGTCCGCCGGCTCGAAGTCGTCGTCGACCTCGCCGCCCTTGCGGCCCTTGCGCTTACGGCCCTTGATCACGCCGACCACGCCGAGCACGACCAGCAGCACACCGAACACGCCGACCCCGGACAGCGCCAGGTACAGCTGACCGATGTCGTCGAAGAGGTCGAGATACCAGGCCTTGCCCGCCTTCTCGGGGCCCTTCTGCGGGGCCTGCTCGACGAACTCCTCCGTATCCGGCGTGTACTTCAGCAGCGTGGGCTTCTGCGCGGCCGCGGTCGCGGTCTTGGTCTGCTCGGTCTCCGAGACGGTGACGAACTTGCTGCCGTCGGCCGAGTAGGTGATGGCCTCACCGAACGGCTCCTCCGGCAGGTGGGTGACCCGCGGCTTGTCCTTGGTGAGCGCGCCCGCGATGTCGTTGCCCTTGATGTCCCACTCGAACGCGTCGGCGTACGTGCGCAGCACGACCTTGGTGCCGTCGGCGTTCTTGGCCGCGCCGGTGACCTGGCGGCGGCCCAGGCCGCCCATCGGGTTCGCGGTCTCCGTACGCGGCAGCGTGAGCGAGCCCAGCTCCTTCATCGGCGTGGGGTTGCCGCCCGCGACCAGGGGACCGGTCGGCGCGAAGAGGTAGGTCTTGCCCTCGGCGGCGGTGAAGTCCCAGTCCTTGGTGACGATGATCGGCTTGCCCTCGGCGTCGATGATCAGCGCCTCGGCGTCGAACTTCTTCGCCGGGTAGGACATCCGGTACGGGCCGGTCATCTTGCCGTCCGCGAACTTCCACAGCGCGATGCGCGGGCGGTCGTGGGTGACGGTGAAGTCGTCCTGGTTGATCTTCGCGTCGCCGGTGTCGGCGATCCAGATCTCGCCGTTCGGGCCGGCCGCGACGTCCTCGGGGTCGAGCGCGCCGTCGCCGGTGTACTTGTACGACGCCGTGACCTTGCAGGCCGAGTTGAGCTTGAACAGCTTCATGTTCGACTTGACGTCGTTGCTGTCGTTGATCGCGTAGTACGTGTTGCCGACCGCGACCAGGCCGGACAGCTCGGTCAGTCCCGGGGTGTTCGCCGACGGGCCCGTGACAGTGCAGACCTTCTCGCCCGGCACGACCTTCTCTTCAGTCGCCTTACCGCTCGGAGCCGGGCTGGGCTCGGCCCCCGCGGGGGCGCTGAGCAGCCCGACTCCGAGCGCGACCGCGAAAGTGGCCGCACCTGCCTTCACCAGGATTCCCGTTAACCGCATCCGGACAGTTTGCCACGACTGGACACGGTCCTGCGTAACGCGATTAATACGTCACGATGCGTCGGTTACCCAGTCACTATCAGTAATTGCGTATACGCCCAGCTCAGCGGCCAGTTCCCGATCGGCACGGGCCCGGAGCTGGGTTCCGGCGGCGGTGTGTCCCGACGCCAGCACCTCACCCCTGCGGTGGACCTTCGCCACCAGGTCGCCCCGGTCGTACGGCACGCACGCGACGATCTCCACCGCCGGCACCGGCAGCTTCGACTCGATGATGTCGCGCAGCTCCTCGATGCCCTGCCCGGACCGGGCCGACACGAAGACCGCGTCGGGCCACTCCCGCTTGAGCCGCAGCAGCGTCTCCTGCGGGGCGGCGTCGGCCTTGTTGACCACCAGCAACTCGGGCAGCCGGTCCGCGCCGACCTCGGCCAGCACCTCACGCACCGCCCGCACCTGCTCCTCGGGGTCCGGATGGGCCCCGTCGACCACGTGCACCACCAGGTCGGCGTCGGCGACCTCCTCCAGCGTGGAGCGGAACGCCTCGACCAGCTGGTGCGGCAGGTGCCGCACGAAGCCGACCGTGTCCGACAGGGTGTACACCCGGCCGTCGCGCGCCTCGGTGCGGCGGGTCGCCGTGTCCAGGGTCGCGAACAGCGCGTCCTCGACCAGCACCCCTGCTCCGGTGAGCCGGTTGAGCAGGCTGGACTTGCCCGCGTTGGTGTATCCCGCGATGGCCACCGACGGCACCGTGTTGCGGCGCCGGCCGGCCCGCTTGGTGTCGCGGATGACGCTCATCGCGGTGATCTCCCGCTTGAGCTTGGCGATCCGGGTGCGGATGCGCCTGCGGTCGGTCTCCAGCTTCGTCTCACCGGGACCGCGCAGACCCACACCGCCGCCCGCGCCGCCGCCACGACCGGAACCACCGGTCTGCCGCGACAGGGCCTCGCCCCAGCCTCGCAGACGCGGCACCAGGTACTGCAGCTGCGCCAGCTCGACCTGGGCCTTGCCCTCCTTGCTCTTGGCGTGCTGGGCGAAGATGTCCAGGATCAGCGCGGTCCGGTCGACCACCTTGACCTTGATCTTCTGCTCCAGGTTGCGCAGCTGGCTCGGGGACAGCTCGCCGTCGCAGATCACGGTGTCCGCGCCGGTCGACTCCACCGCCGCCCGCAGCTCGTCGACCTTGCCGCGGCCGATGAACGTCGCGGCGTCAGGCTGGCTGCGCCGCTGGATCAGGCCTTCGAGCACCTGCGAGCCGGCGGTCTCCGCGAGCGCGGCGAGCTCCGCGAGGGAGTTCTCCGCGTCCACGACGGTGCCGGAGGTCCAGACGCCCACCAGCACCACCCGCTCCAGCCGCAGCTGCCGGTATTCGACCTCGGTGACGTCGGCGAGCTCGGTGGAGAGCCCCGCCACCCGGCGCAGCGAATGCCGCTCCGAGAG
The DNA here is from genome assembly GCF_042663325.1 of Catellatospora aurea. Lineage (NCBI taxonomy): Bacteria > Bacillati > Actinomycetota > Actinomycetes > Micromonosporales > Micromonosporaceae > Catellatospora > Catellatospora aurea. Next base: position 221 of record NZ_JBHTAC010000029.1, on the reverse strand, counting down.
TTCAAGGTCACCGGTGGTCTCTTCGGCCACCAGGATGTCGGGGAAAGTAGGCAAATCTGCTCCTTGGTCTCTCGATCTGTCGGCTTCAAGGTTGGCACGGAAGTACCCGGAACGCACCTGTATTGAACCGCCGTTCGCACGCGCGTTCGGCCAGGCGCCCCCGCCCCCGCGTTCGGCCGCCGGCGTCACGCGGCACCAAGGAGGTAAGCGAAGCGAAGCCG
>NZ_JBHTAC010000028.1:0-87418 GCF_042663325.1 Catellatospora aurea | reverse complement strand
AGGTGGCGACATTCGCTGGCCACCAGTGGCGACCTCACGATGGCCGTTGACAGACGAAGGTGCAGGCCGCCGAGGACGCTTGGAACACCCGTGACCCGGAACGCGTCGCGCTGGCGTATACCGAGGACTCCGTGTGGCGTAACCGGGACATGTTCCTCACCGGCCGTCCCGCGATCATCGAGTTCCTGCGCGGCAAGTGGGCGCGCGAGCTGGACTACGCGCTGCGCAAGAACCTGTGGGCGTTCGGCGACAACCGGATCGCGGTGCGCTTCCAGTACGAGTGCCATGACGCCGCCGGGCAGTGGTGGCGCAGTTACGGCAACGAGCTGTGGGAGTTCGACGAGCACGGCCTGATGCGCCGCCGTGAGGCCAGCATCAACGACGTGCCGATCACCGCCGCGGAGCGGACCATCTTCGGGCCGCGACCGCCCGAGGACCACGGCAAGGAGCAGCCGATCCGGTAAGGGTTCGCCCAGCTCTTACGATGGCCGAATTCGGCCCCACCGAACCGGTCTCCCGGACGGTAACCATTGGCATGATAGCCATCACGACCGCCACCCGTGGCCTGGTCGCCGCCGTCCTGCTCGCCGTCGCCGCCGGATGCGGCCAGGGCACCGCGTCGCCGCCGCCGCTCGACCCGACCGCGGCGGCCCGCCAGCGCGTGATCGATACCGCGAACTTCGACTGCCTGGACGAGAACGGCCCGGTGGTCGTGATCACCGACGCCGCGCAGGAGATGACGGCCGCGATCCAGGTCGGCACGGGCGACACCGCCGTCGTCCTGCTGCACCAGGTGGACGGCACCGCCTGTCAGTGGTATGCGTTCGCGCTGCTGCTGGCGCAGCGCGGCTACCGGGCGATGGCCCCGGACATCACCTCCAGCGATGCCGTCGAGGTCACCCAGGCCGGTATCGCGCAGTTGCGCCAGGAGGGAGCCAAGCGCGTCATCGTCATCGGCGCTTCGCGCGGCGGGACCATCGCCCTGGCGGCGGCCGCCGGCACCACCCCGCCGGTCGACGGTGTGGTCGCCCTGTCCGCGCCTACCGTGTACGGCGCGGACGCGCTGACGGCCGTGGCCAAACTGGACGTGCCGACCATCCTCGTCGCGGGCGACCTGGACGGGACCTTCGCCGCCCACGCCAAGGAGCTGTTCGGACTGTCGATCGCCAAGCACAAGAAGCTGATCATCCGCTCCAGCGTGAGCCATGGCGTGACCCTGCTCAGCGGCGACATCGAGGACACCGTGCTGGCGTTCCTGGTCGATCCGGTGGCCACCGCCGACGCCCCGGATCCCGCGTAGCGCCGTGTGCCGGGTCGCGCGCGGTGTCGTCGCACGCGACCCGGCTCAGGAGACCATGTCTCAGTAGTACTTCAGCGCCGCACCCTGGCCGCGGTGATCCGAGTACTTCGGCGCGCGGGTGCCCAGTCCGGCGGACGCGTCGTAGGCCTGGCCGTAGTCCTCGGTGCCCGTGCCCGAGGCGGTGTAGGCCAAGCCGCAACTCTAGATAGATAGAGCGACGAACATCATACTGAAGTCCGCGTCCTGGGCACAGTCGGATTCTGCCGTCCGACGTCGCCGGCTGCACCGAGCCAGCCGGTGAGCCCGTCGGTGCCCATGACGTCGGCCAGCGACGGGATGTGGGATCCGCCGCCGTTCGCGTAGCCGCCGAACAGTCGATATCCGCGCAGCGTGGAATCCGGCCGGCATTCCACGAGCTGCCAGTGGCCACACCCTGAAATAGTCATACCTGACGATATAAGCGGGTCCGGCAGGGCCGGCCGATCGAGCCGGCGCTTGGGCCGCTCGTCACACCGGAAAGACTGGACGCGATGACGGCCGGTCTTGTAGCTTGCAGCTGACCGTGACACGCCCGAGGAGGTGAGACCCATGAACGCTGTATCGATGTGGGTGCTCCCCCTTCCCGTGACGGTCGGGCGATTGACGTAGGTGTCGCCGGGAGCGCCCCGCCCACGAGGCACTCCCGAAAGGCAACACCTGTGAACCCTCGATCTTCCGGCACGCCGTCGCCGGACTCCCCCGCCGCGCCCCTCGACTTCGACGTGATCATTGCCGGGTGCGGGCCGACCGGTGCGATGCTGGCCGCTGAACTGCGGCTGCACGACGTGCGGGTGGTCGTCCTGGAGAAGGAAACCGAGCCGGTGTCGTACGCCCGCATCGTCGGGCTGCATATCCGCAGCATCGAGCTGATGGCGATGCGCGGGCTCCTGGAGCGTGTTCTCGAACACGGGAGAAGGCGTCCGGCCGGCGCCTACTTCGCCGCCATCGACAAACCCGCGCCCGAGGGCCTGGATTCCGCGCACGCCTACCTGCTGGGCATCCCGCAGCCGGTCATCGTCGACCTGCTCGAACACCACGCGATCGGACTGGGCGCACAGGTCCGGCGCGGGGCCGCCGTGACCGGCCTCGACCAGGACGACGACGGGGTGACCGTCGAACTGGCCGACGGACAACGGCTGCGTACGGGTTACCTCGTCGGCTGTGACGGTGGGCGCAGTACGGTGCGCAAGCTGCTCGGCGTCGGCTTCCCCGGCGAGCCCTCGCGCAACGACACACTGATGGGCGAGATGGAAGTCGGCGTGCCGCCGGAGCAGGTCGCCGCGAAGATGACCGAGATCGGCCGCACCGACCGGCGATTCGACTTCAGGCCCTTCGGGCAAGGGCTCTACCGCGTCGTGATCCCCGTCGCCGGGGTCAGCGATCGTGCACGACAGCCCACCATCGAGGACTTCCGGCAGCAGCTGCGCGCCGTCGCCGGGACCGACTTCGGCGTGCACTCCCCGCGTTGGCTGTCGCGTTTCGGGGACGCCACCCGGCTGGCCGAACGTTACCGGGTCGGGCGGGTGCTGCTGGCCGGCGACGCGGCGCACATCCATCCGCCCATCGGCGGGCAGGGCCTCAACCTGGGCCTGCAGGACGCGTTCAACCTCGGCTGGAAACTGGCCGCGCAGATCCGCGGCTGGGCGCCGGAGCCGCTGCTGGACACCTACCAGACCGAACGCCATCCGGTCGCCGAGGACGTGCTCGACAACACCCGCGCCCAGCTGGAACTGCTGTCCGCCGAGCCCGGCCCGCGGGCGGTACGCCGACTCCTCACCGAACTGATGGACTTCGACGAGGTCAACCGCCGCCTGCTCGAGAAGATCACCGCGATCGGCATCCGCTACGACTTCGGCCCCGGCCCCGACCTGCTCGGCCGCCGCCTGCGCGACCTCGACCTGAAACAGGGCCGCCTCTACGACCTGCTGCGCCACGGCCGCGGCCTGCTCCTGGACCGCACCGAACACCTGACCGTCGACGGCTGGTCCGACCGCGTCGACCTCCTCTACGACCCCACCGCACCCCTGGACGCCCCCTGCGTCCTGCTCCGCCCCGACGGCCACGTCGCCTGGATCGGCCACGACCAACACGACCTGAACCACCACCTGACCCGCTGGTTCGGCCACCCCACCACCTGACCGAGGAAAGGAAGGGCACCTTCACATCGCCATGTGTTGTGGAAGGTGCCCTTGCTTTCCTTGGTGGCGTGTTGCCGGAGGTGGCGAGGTTTGACATCGGCCGGAATGGACATGGCCATGGTGCGGTCGAGGACGTGGAGGACACGATGGGCGAGGACCTGACGGTGCAGCTGGTGGTGGCGGCGTTCGCGACCTCGGTCGCCGTTCGCTGCTGGTACGCGGCACGAGCGCCCGAGCCCGCAGTCTCGTCGCAGCCCGCCGGCGAGCCCGGCTCTTCACCGCTTCGCCCTGGGTTCACGGCCCGCACGGCGGCGTCGGGACGTAGGCGTTCGGCCGCGCAGCCCACGGTGGCTCTGTTGCGGCGACGGGCGAGTGCGCTCCATGAGCCGGTCAGCCGCCGACTGGCGGCGGGTCTCGTCCGGCGGCAGGCGCCCGCGCTGCCGCGACTGGCCTCAGGCAGGTTCCACCACCGCTCGACGGCGCGCCTGGGAGCGGTCAGCTAGGAACCGGCTGTCAGGCATCCAGCGGGTTCGCGCTCATCCGTGCGCCCACCCCGCTGTCGACCGCCGCCGCCGTTGCGCCATCCGGCTTGCGCGCTGCCTGATCCAGGAACAGGTCGAGGAACTCCGGAGCGAAGCCGAGCCTTGGATACGCCGTGAGCACCTGCGTGCGCAGCGCCGGCGGGAACTGCGCCTCGTGGCGTCCGGCGACGTTCCAGCTCGTCGCGGGCTTGATTCGCCACCGTCGATCTGAAAATATCGACAACCATCGTGCCCATCGGCCATTGGCGACTGCCCGACACCCCTGGAAGGAAGCCAAAATGCGGTTCCCCCACCGCGTAATGCTCATTCTCGCGCTGCTCGCAGCCGCCCTCCCCGTGCCGACCGCCGTGGCGAGCGCGGCAGCGCCCCCGCAAGCCGCGCTCGCCCAGATCGAGGAGCGGGTATACGTTGAGTCCAGTGTGGACTCCAACGGCGACGGACGGCTCGACCGGATCGCCATCGACATCGCCCGGCCTTCGACCGGCGGGCCGGTCCCTGTCGTGTTCGAGCAGAGTCCGTACCGCAACGGTCTGGCCAACGCCGCCAACCACGGCGTGAACGTCAGCGCCCTGCCGCAGGAGAGCCTGTTCCCGCTCGTGCCCGGCGCGTCGCCAACGGCCGGAGCGGGCGTCAACGTCGCCAGGCCGGTGCCGGACCTGCCCGACTGGTACGACGACTACTTCGTGCCCAAGGGGTACGCGGTCGTGCTCGGCCACAGCCTCGGCACCGGCGCGTCAGAGGGCTGCCCCACCAGCGGAGACATGCAGGAGACGCTGGCCACGACCGCGGTCGTGGACTGGCTCAACGGCCGCGCCCGCGGCTTCAGCGCGTCCGGCGTCCAGGTGACGGCGTCCTGGAGCACCGGCAACGTCGGCATGATCGGTGTCTCGTACAACGGCACGCTGCCGAACATGGCCGCAGCCACCGGCGTCGCCGGGCTCAAAGCGATCGTTCCGATCTCGGCGATCTCCAGCTGGTACGACTACTACCGGGCCAACGGGCTCGTCGTCGCCCCGGGCGGCTACCAGGGCGAGGACGCCGACGTGCTGGCCCGCGCCGTCGTCGACCGGACCGACTGCACGAGCCGGATCAACCAGATCGAGACCGACCAGGACCGGGTGACCGGCGACTGGAAGCAGTTCTGGGCCGACCGGGACTACGTCGGCAAGGCGAACCAGGTCACTGCGGGCGTGTTCGTCATCCACGGCCAGGCCGACTGGAACGTCAAGGGCCGGCACTACGCGCAGTGGTGGGACGCGCTGCGGGCCAACAACGTGCCGCGCAAGATCTGGCTGCACAACGGCGGCCACGGCACGACCTCCCGCTCGGACTACCGGGCGACGGTCGAGCGCTGGTTCGAGTACTTCCTCAAGGGCGTCGACAACGGCGTGCTCACCGGCCCCCGCGCCGAGGTGCAGTTCAAGGACGGCACCTGGCGGCAGTACGCCGACTGGCCCAACCCCGGCGCGACCGAGGCGGTGTTCAAACTCGACGCGACCTCGGCCACCGCGCCCGGCGGCCTGACCCTCGGCACCCCGACCGGCACCACGGCGCAGCAGTTCACCGACAACGGGCGGAGCAGCACCGCGACGACGCTGGTCGCGAACCCGGACAGCGCGAACGGCAACCGGCTGGTCTACCGGACCGGCAACCTGCCGGCCGCGGTCACGCTGACCGGCTCGCCCCGGGTCTCGCTCCGGCTCGCCGTCACCAACCGCAACGACGCCAACGTGACCGCGCTGCTGGTCGACTACGGCGGCACGGGCACGAGCACCACCCCCGTGATCGTCACCCGCGGCTGGATCGACCCGCAGAACCGCAACAGCCGCGCCACCAGCGAGAAGGTCGTGCAGGGCACGGAGTACACGCTGAACTTCGCCATGGAGCCCAAGGACTACGTGTTCGCGGCCGGCCGCCGGATCGGCCTCGTGGTGATCTCCACCGACTACGACTACACCCTGCGCCCGCCGGCCGGTGCCGTGCTGCGGCTCAACCCGGTCGCCAGCACCCTGACGATCGCACAGACGGGCCTGGCCACCGGCAACGACTTCGCTGTCTCGGTCTCCCCCACAGCCGGCGCGACCAACCCGGGCGGCTCGCTGAGCGCGACGGTCGCCACGGCGGTGACCAGTGGTTCGGCGCAGAGCGTGGCACTGTCGGCGACCGGGCTGCCGGCAGGGGTGACCGCGTCGTTCAACCCGGCGACCGTGACCGCGGGCGGCAGCTCCGCGCTGACCCTGAGCACCACCGGGTCGGTCGCGCCGGGCACCTATCCGATCACGATCACCGGTACGGGCGCCGGCGCCACCCGCACCGCCGTCTACACGCTCACGGTCAACGGGACCGGTGGCTGCCGGGCGAGCAACCCGGCCGACGTGGCGATCCCGGACGCGGGAGCCGCGGTGGAGAGCACGATCACCATCAGCGGCTGCCCCGGGGTGGCCTCGGCGTCGTCGACGGCGGAGGTGCACATCGTCCACCCGTACCGTGGCGATCTCGTGGTCAGCCTGATCGCACCGGACGGGTCGAGCTACTCGCTGAGCAACCGTTCCGGGGGCAGCGCCGACGACATCCACCAGACCTTCACGGTGAACCTGTCAGGCGAGACCGCCAACGGGACGTGGCGGTTGCGTGTACAGGACGCGGCGTCCGCCGACGTGGGCCGGATCGACACCTGGACACTGACCGTCGGGCCGTGATCACGCCCCCGCGCCGACCGTCCGACGGCGGTCGGCGCGGGGCTCTTCGGCTCAGCCGCCGGTGGCGGAGAAGTGCATGTAGTCCTTCAGGGAGCGGTAGTCGCCGCCCCACTTCCAGCCGATCGCGGCGAACGCCTGGACGGCCTGCTCGCGCGGCTGCGCCATGCCGGGGCGGGCGTCGGACCGGTCGAGGTAGGCGGTGGCGAGCTCCGGCAGGACGACCTTGCCCTTGTGGTACGGGTTCTGGAACGGGTTGAGGTCCACCGCGAGCCCGTACGCGTGCTGGGACCAGCCCTTCTTGCCGCGTACCGGGCGGCAGGCGAACACCTCGGTGGTGTTCTGGTCGCCGGTCGACGGGGCGTTCAGCTGCGCGGCGGTGGAGATCCGCATCCGTTCGATCGGGAAGTCCGCGGCGAAGAGCCGCTCGAACACGGTGACCAGGTCGTCGGCCACCCGGGCGTTGGCCAGCAGCTCGCCGGTGTGGGCGCGGCCGTCGAAGCCGCGGAACCCGACCGTGAGGTAGCGCAGGTCGGCCGCCGCGATCGGGCAGTTCTCGGTCCAGCTGGAGCGGGCCAGGACGTCGGCCGGCACCGCCCGGACGGTCGCATGGAAGCGTCCGTCGGCCGGTGGCGGCAGGTAGTCGACGGTGATGATCGACCGGTGCTGCAGCTCGGGCGGGGTCGGTCGGGCTTCGGCGAAGCCTTGCGGCCCGGCCGGGAGCGCTCGGGTTCCCAGCCAGGACGGTGCGGCCGTGGCGTCGCCGAAACGGATGGGAGCAGGGTTTCGATGCTCCATGCGCGCTACCGGCACATCAGTCATCGCCTGTGTCGGGTTGTCCGGTTCCGCAGCGGCGGGAACGCCCGAACAGGCTGCCAGCGCGCACCCCAGCAGCACTGCCACGGCCGGCAGGACTGCCGCTCGTCCGGCCAGACGACGCCGAACGCCGCCGGCCGCGCGGGCGGCGCGGGAGGTCGAGAAGAAGGCTTCGGGGGCACGCATCTGGCCAAGAATAGCCTTGCCCTGTTCAGCGGCATGATCATCGTGTTGATGGTCATGCCGCTGAGGCCATCGGGAACGGCCGTCCGGCAGCTCCGGCGGGCGGCAGCCGCCCCGGACCTGCCGGACGATCACCGGCGCGGTCAGCCGGCCGAGGCCGGCCAGGTCTGGGGATCCTCCGGATCGCCGGCCTGTGCGAGCCGGCCCGCGAACAGCAGCAGGTCGTCCATCGCGTACCCGCCGTCCGCCAGGACCTCCAGGTGCCATGGCCCATGCACCCGGATGACGGCGTTCGGCGCGGCGGACGTGCCGGTGTCGGTCGGCGTGACCGTGTACTTCCAGCCGTTGGCCAACGTCGCGTTCGGCTCCGCGGCGGACGGATCCGGGCCCTGCGGCCCGAGGTAGCGGACTTCCAGCGTGGAGCCGTTCGGGCCGCTCACCATCAGGTCACCGCGCCCACGGCCGGCGCCCGGCTCCGAGGCGAAGTTGGACAGCCGGAACGCGCAGCCGCTCACCCGTGCCCGGGCGGGCAGACCGCCCCAACGGAGCGGGACGGCGCACCGGCTGGCCCGATCGAATCGCAGCCCGGTCGCGAACGCGACGACGTCGGCGGGCTCGATCGCGCCGCGGACGGACACGACCACGTCGACGCGGGCGACCGGCTGCCAGCGCACCGTGGTCTCCTGCTGCCCGTCGAACATCCCGCCGCGATGGACCACGGTCTCGACGACCGCGGCCACACCCGCGATGGACGGCCGCTGCGTGGCCACCGGTGACGGCGAGCCGAAATCGGCGGCTGTGGGCCTGGTCCGGACCCGGTCGGCGCCCGCCATCGTCACCGTGGCGTAGTACTCCGATTCGGAGTTTCCTTTCGGGCCGCCGACACCCTCGGTGTTGCCGTAGAAGGTCAACTCCTCGACACCGTCGGCGACCGACCACTGCGCCGTCGCCACCGGGTGGGCGAACCGCCCGGTGTCGAAGTGGACGGCGAACGGGTCGGCGCCGACGTCCGAGGCGTCGTTCAGCGAGCCGATCCCCGGCAGCGCGGGCACCTGGTGAACGTCGCCGGCGCGGGCCGCGCCGCTGGGCAGCACGGGCCGCGGACCTCCCGTCTGGGGCGACCCGGGCGGGGACGGGTGCCCGCCGTGGGGTGCGAGCGACGCGAAGGCCACCGCCACGACGAGCGACACCGCCGCCACGGCACCGGCGACAGCTCGCCGGGACCGCCGCCGGCGATGCGCGAGTTCCACCCTGGCCAGCAGCGCCCGCGAGTCCACCGGGCCTTCCGCACGGCTGTGCAACTGCTGGACCAGCGTATCGATGTCCGCGTTCATACTGCCGCCTCCACATCTGCCGTGAGCTGGATACGCATCGTCTTCAGCGCTCTCATGGCATGAGTGCGCACGCTGGCCCGTGAGCAGCCGAGGATCTCGCTGATCCGGTGATCGTCGAAGTCCTCGTAGTACCGCAGCGCGATCACGGCCCGCTGCCGTGCCGGGAGCCCGCTGATCCGCTCCCACATCAACATCCGGGCGACGCTCGTCGCCTCCGGCCCCGCGCCGACGGCCGCCCTGCCCAGCTCGCGCAGGTCGGCCGGCAGCTCGCGGTTGGACAGCCTGCGCCACCAGGCGGAGCTCAGGTTGACCATGACCCGCCGCACGTAGACGTCGGGATGGTCGGACCGCACGATGCGCTGCCATCGCGGATAGGTGCGCAGCAGCGCGTCCTGCACCAGGTCCTCGGCCCGGTGCGGATCGCCCACCAGCAGCCGAGCGAGGCGGACCAGCGCCGGGCCGCGCGCCAGCACGTACTCTTCGAAGCTCATGCCCTCAGTCACAACAGGTAAGAGTGGGTGAGGCGGCCACACTGTTGACCGGTCGGCGAAGATGAGCGCCGTCCACCGTGGAGATCGACGGATGCCTTGACAACCGGGGAGCGGTTGCCCGATCCTCGTCCAGAGAGCGCTCCCTCGAAGATCGACAGCGATCGCCCACGCCCGGGGCAGGACACCGTGACGACGACAGCTGGACACCTCGACCGCGCGGTCGCGCGGGCCGCCGTGGCGCGGGCGGTGCTGCTCGGCCGGGCGGCGGCGACGCTTGCCGTCGCGGGCGGTGGTCTACGCCTGCACGCCCGGCCCGCCCCGCTGCTCACCGTACTGGTGCTCGTCGCGCTGACCACTGCCGTCGCGCTCGTGGCACTGGCCCGCGATCCCCGCGTCGTCGCCCACCCGCTGCCGGTGCTGGCGGCAGACGCCGCGATCGTCCTGGCCGCGCTCGGTATCGGCGGCGGCGACGTCGCCTTCTTCTGCTGCGCAGCGGGCGCCGCCGCGCTGGCCGGTGTGCTCGTCGGGTTCTGGGGGCTGCTGCCTGCCGCGTGCTACGCCGCGCTGGGCTACCTGGTGGCCGGCCACGTGCTCGCCTCGACACCGGACGCGGCGAGCCTGGCCGGGTTCGTGCTGGCCTTCCCGATCGTCAACGTGCTGGCCGCCGTCGGGGCCGAGGTGGCGACCGCCGCGCTGGCCGCCCACGTCGAGCTGTCCGTGCGGCTGGTGGCGTCGGCACAGCGCAGCGCCGCGGCTGCGGAACGGTCCCGGCTCGCTCGCGAGCTGCACGACTCGGTCGCCAAGACGCTGCGCGGGGTGTCGTTCGCGGCACTGGCGCTGCCGACGTCGCTGCGGCGGCAACCCGCGCTGGCCGAGCAGCTGGCGGCGACGGTGTCGGCCGGGGCGACCGCGGCGGTGCGCCAGGCGCAGGAGGTGCTGGAAGGGCTGCGCCTGGACGACCCTGATCACGAGTTCGCCACCACGGTGGACCGGATCTGCCGCAGGTGGGCCGAGCGTGCGGGCGTGCCGGTGCGCTGCTCGGTCGCGGCCGGGGACCTGCCGGTGGAGCTGCGCTACGAACTGGCGCAGATCCTGCACGAAGCACTGGAGAACATCGCCCGCCACGCCGCGGCGCGCCTGGTGACGGTGGAGCTGGGATACGCCGCCGGCGGCGTCAGGCTGCGGGTCGCCGATGACGGGTCCGGGTTCGTCGTGCCGGCCGACTGGCGCGGCTGTTTCGGTCTGATCGGGATGGCCGAACGGGCCGCCGCGATCCGCGGCACCCTGCGGGTGGTGTCCGCACCGGGTGCGGGCACGGCCGTCGTCGCGGACATCGCGCTCGCGCCGGCCGGAGCATCCGCATGATCTCGGTGATGGTCGTCGACGACAATCCGATCGTGCGCGCGGCCCTGTCCGGCTGGCTCGGGCTTCTCTCGGGGATTCGGGTGTCGGCGCAGGCCGCCGACGGGCGCGAAGCCGTCGCGCTGGCCCGCCGGGACCGGCCCACGGTGACCCTGCTCGACCACCGGATGCCGGTCGCGGACGGGCTCGAGGTGCTCGGCGAACTGGTCGCCCACACCCGCGTGCTGGTGCTCACCAGCGATGCGAGCCCGCAGCTCATCGCGGCCATGCTGCGCGGCGGCGCGCGCGGCTACCTGGTCCACGGCGCGTTCGATCCGGCCGAGCTGCACCGCGCGGTGCTGGCCGTGGTGGCCGGGCAGGGCTGGCTGTCGCCGGTGGCGGCGGCGGTCGCCGCGGCGGCGGTTCGCGAGCAGGCCGAACGCGAGCGGACCGAACGCGACCTCGCCGAGCGGCGGCGGCTCGCCAGGTCCCGGTTCGGGCTGACGCGGCGGGAGCAGGAGGTGCTGGGCCAGGTCGCGCAGGGCCTGTCGAACGCCGCGATCGCCCACCGGCTGATGCTGGCGGAGAAGACGGTGAAGAACCACCTGCAGCACATCTTCGCCAAGCTGGGCGTGGCCAGCCGCACCGAGGCGGTCGTCGTGTGGACCGGGCGGAGGTGAGGCCGTGGTCGCCGTTTCCCGCCGTCTGCTGGGCTGGTCGGCCCTGGGGCTGGCCGTCGCCGCGACGATCGCCGTCGTGCCACCGCTGATCACGCCCGCCCCGCCGCCGTCGCCCGTTCCGCCGTCGTCCGCCGTCCCGTCGCCTGTCGTGCCGTCGGCGGAGCGCACGAACGCGGCCGTGCCGCCGGCCAGGGCGGCCCGGCCCACCACGTTCCGGCCGGTCACCGTGCATGCCGCCGACCCGGCCAACATCCGCGTGGGCGCGCGGGTCATCGAGTGCCCCACCTGTGTGGACGGCAGCCGGGTCGGTTACATCGGCGGCCCCAACACCCTCGCGGTACGCATCACCGGCGTGCCGCAGGCCGGCGAGCGGACCGTGACCGTCGTCTACGAGACCGAGCAGCCGCGCACCCTCAAACTCGCCGTCGACGGCGGCCCGGTCAGCGAGCTGACCCTCGCCGGAGCGCGGAGCTGGCTGATCCCGGTGCGGGTGTCGGTGCGCCTGCGGCTGCCGAAGGGAGCCTGCTGGATCAGGTTCTTCAACGACACCGGCTCGGCGCCCGACATCAACACGATCACCGTCAGCTGACGCGGCCGACCTGCTGCCTGGGCGGGCGTCTCGCACGCCGCCCGCCCAGGCAGCCGCTCAGAACTGCCCGGCGCTGTTGCACTTGGCGGACTGGACGATGCAGTTCTTCACCCGGTGTCCCTGCGCGTCGTTGTCCCAGACGTTGACGAAGTCGCCGTGCATGGACGAGGCCATGCCCGAGGCCAGCGTGAACCCGTCGGCGCTGCCGACGGCCGGGTACGCGATGACGAACGAGACCGACGGGATCGCCACCGGGAACGCGCTCGGGCACGTTCCGTCCGCGGTGTACGCCACGTGCGACTTGTGGTCGGGGCTGTCCAGGTGCACGCCGTCCCAGCAGTCGGGGAAGACGAGCTGGAACATCAGCGTGCCGCCCGGCGAGCAGATCGGCCAGTTGCCGTCGGCGCTGCGGCCGATCTCGCCGCCGGTGGTCCCGCCGACGCAGTAGAACTGGTTGACCGCACCGGCGGGGGTGGGGACCTGCCGGCTCGCGCTGCCCGCGATCATCTCGAAGCCGAGCGGGAACGGCACCGTGCGGCTCGGGTCGGCCAGGCGCGAGCCGTAGTAGACCACGACGCCCTTCGGCTCCACCGCCACGCCGCGGTGATACAGGGTCGGCACCCAGTACGCGGACAGGTCGGCGGGGGCGGGGGTGCAGGTCGTCGCGGTGTTGGCGCGCAGGGTGTCGAGCGTGGAGTTGGCGTTGGTGCTGCGGTTGCCGAAGAAACTGTGCATGTGCGACGCGCCCGGCAGGCCGGGGAACACGATCGGGTCGTCCTTGAAGGAGTGGCTGTAGGTGCAGGTCGCGTTGAACTCGGGGACCCGCACGGCGTTGGGCGGCGCCGGGGCCATGGCCATGGCCCGGAAGGCGGCCAGCTGCGCGTTCCACTTCACCGGGTCGACATCGACCCAGCCGGTGCCGCCGCCGGTGCCGCCCGTGCCGAACGAGAGCCAGTTCAGGTTGACGAAGTCCGCGCCGCTGCCGGTGTTGACCATGACCGCGTACACCGACTGGACACCGGCCGGGTGGCTGGTGAGGTTCACCGTCTGGGTGGCCCACGCCTGCCAGCCACCGGTCGCCGTGATGGTGAACCGGGCCAGCACGGGCCCGGTCGTCGACGCCGTACGCAGCTCGATCGCGCCCGAGCCGCCGACGGCCGAGGCGACCCGTACGGACACGGCCATGGTGCCCGAAGCGCCCAGGTCGACGCCGTCGTAGCGCAGCCAGTCCCCGCGTGCCAGGTAGCCCACTGCGGAGCCGCCGCCGGTGTCGACGGTCGGCTCGACGACGGCGCCGGACTGCGCCGCGTACGCTTCCGCCTGCACCACCAGCTCGGCGGCGGCGCCCGCCGACGGTGTCAGCGCGACCACGGCGACCGTGAGCACCATCGCCGCGCCGCCGGCGGCGAGCGTGACCGCCCGCACCCGCCGCCTGATCCAGTCCCTTGCCATGCCCGACCTCCTGCGTACGTGAAAGAACGAGTCGTTTCAACGTAGTTACGAAGGTGTATCGCTTCCTGAGGCGAAAGCCTCACGGGCCGCCGTCGGCGGGGCCCAGTTTCCGGGACCGCGCGCCCGTCAGGCGCGCGCCAGGTCGTCCAGTCGCGACGCCGCCAGCTGGTGCCCCACGCCGACCATCCACAGGATCGTCATCGCGATCACCGTCGGGTTCTTCACGCTGACGAGGATCGCCTGCAGCAGGTCCTTGCGCTCCTCCGGTGCCCAGAGCGAGATCGCCGTCTCCGGCAGCACGTCGAAGACGACGAACGCGATGCCGAGCACCAGGAACTGCAGCAGGAAGTCGCGCATCCGGCCGTCGATGCCCTGGCCGACCCGCTGCCAGCGCTCCCCGACAGCGAGGTGGGACCAGCCCGCCTCGACCGCCGCGATGCGCAGGATGAGGTAGACGAGCAGGATCCGCACGCCCGCGGTGAGCACCTCGCTCGCGGGGCCGACCCCGGTCGGCAGCCGGTCCCCGTAGTTGATCACTATGAACCGCTGCAGGCTCGGGATCAGCGACAATCCCAGCACCAGCGGCCAGTGCGCCGCGTAGAACCGCAGCGCCCAGCGCGCCGCCTCGACACTCAGACTCCAGGCCGATCCCATGTCAGCCGCTCCCTTCCCCAGATACTTCACGACACTAAACTATTCACAGTCGTGAAGTAAATAGCAGCGGGTTAAGGTGTGCGTCGTGAGTGATCTGGGCTGGGAGCTGAGCACTGCCAGCGTGCTGTTCCACGAGGCCGTCGCCCGTCGACTCGGACTGACCGCCGTCGAGCACAAGGCGCTCGGCATGATCGTGCGCGGCGGCCCACTGCCCGCGGGCGCACTCGCCCCACAGCTGTCCGTCGGCGCGAGCGCGGTCACCGGCATCGTCGACCGGCTGGTCCGGGCCGGATACGTCGAGCGCCGGCCGGATCCCGAGGACCGGCGGCGGGTGCTGATCGCCGCCACCGCCGACCGGCCCGACCTGAGCGCCATCTTCGCGGACCTGACCCGGGAGATGGGCACGGTGGTCGCCCGCTACGACGCCGAGCAGCTGGCGACGATCACCGACTATCTGGAACACACCATCGCGGTGCTGCGGGCGCAGACCGCGAAGCTGAGCGACGGCGCCTGACGGTCACCGCAGCGCCGGGTCAGCCGGCGATGGTGTACGGAACGACGATGACGACCTTCTCGTCGGTGACCTCACGCACCGAGACGCCTTCGCTCTGCCCGGACGCCGGCACGGTGACCTGGTTTCCGCCGATGTCGACGGTGACCATGCCGTCCTTCACCTCGACCAGCTCGGCTTTCAGGCCGAACACGCTCGCCGAGGCGTCGACGCCGCGCTGGAAGGTGACGACGCACTCCTGAAGGCTGCAGTCGACGTCCGTGCCTTCACCGTCGCCGCCGCATCCGGCCAGCAGGGCCGTCGACAGCAGCAGCGGCAATCCGATCATCCGAACAATGTTTACCCGAAGGCCAGCAGACATCACCCGACTCTACAAAGGCGGATCAAGCCACGAGCGCACCGACGCGCTGTCCCCGGTGATCATCTCCGATCGGGCAGCGACGAAGACACCCCGGGTCCTGGCACGTGGATGAGTGCAGAACCCGGGGTGGGACGCACCCTACGGAGCAGCGTGCGGGTGGCCGGGCAGCACCGTGAACGGCCCGTTGTCGAGGATGGGGTACTCGGATTCGCCTGCCTCCAGGCATTCGGCGCCCAGGCCCGGGGCCGGCCCGCGGCCGGTGCAGACCCGCTCCGCCATCGTCACGAAGAGAGTGCTGGTGTGTGTGCCGGGGCGAAGCGGATGGAAGGCCCGAGACACCGGAACGACGTAGGGCAGCCCGGCGGTTCCCGGGGGCAGCAGCACATCTGTGGGAACTGTTCCGGACCGCAGGACTTCCGGGCCTAGCGTGACGGACCACTCGCGGGGCGTCCCGGCGTCGATCACATAGCGGGCGCTCTGGAAGTTGGTGATGAACGCCGCCTGCTCGGTCGCGGTCGCCGTGAGCCAAGGCGGGACGGCCCGGACCCACCTCTCCCCCGCCAGCGCCGTGCGGCAGCCAGGCCCACCGGGCGGGTCGGCGATGTCGTCGGTCGCCGGCGCAGGCGGGCCGATGATCCGCTCCCGCACGTCGTAGCGCTGGTTCAGATCCCGCCACTGCTCGCTGCCCCCGGTGAAGATCGGGCTGATGCAGAAGCGGTCGCGGTGCGGCTTCGCGTGCGCGGCGCCGGCCATGAGACCCAGGCCTATCCCGAGCGTCGTCAGGATCGCTGCGGCTCTCGCGGAGCGCAGTACAGCATTGGACATGGTTGAACCCCCGTAGTTCGTACGCTGACCTCGTACGTTGTCGGGCCAGGCCCCCTGGCCCGGTGCGAAGCGTATGCGCAGTCATCACCGTGGCTGCCGCCTGACACGCCGAAGTCGCTCGGGATTCGATCGACCTTCAGCGCACGTATTCCCAGGTGAGAGACATCTAGCCAGCAGGACAGCGATCATCTCTGTCGATAGGTGCCATCCTCGCCGACCGGCCTGGTGATGAGTTGTCGCGCCCGCAGCCGTCATACCTACGACGGGACTTCACCAAGCGGAAGGATGACGTGATGGGTGCGGACACACGGCTGGAGGAGCTGGGCGTGAGCGGACTGGGCGAGGTCGACGAGGCGGCGTTCTCCAGGCTGGTGGAGCGGCACCGGCGGGAGTTGCACGTGCACTGCTACCGGATGCTCGCTTCGTTCGAGGACGCCGAGGACACCGTCCAGGAGACGTTCCTGCGGGCCTGGCGGCGGCGGGAGACCTACCAGGGGCGGTCGACGCTTCGGGCCTGGCTGTACCGGATCGCCACCAACGCCTGCCTGGACCTGCTCGCCAAGTGCCGCCCGGAGCCGGCGACCGGCGGCGAGGTGCGGTGGCTGCAGCCCTACCCGGACCGGCTGCTCGACGAGCTGCCCGCCGGTGACGCGGACGACCCGGAGGCCGTCGCCGTCGCCCGCGAGACGATCGAGCTGGCGTACCTGGTCGCGGTCCAGCACCTCGCGCCGCGGCCGCGGGCCGTGCTGATCCTGCGGGACGTGCACGGCTGGCCGGCCAAGGACGTCGCGGAGCTGCTCGGAGACTCCGTCAACTCCGTGAACAGCGCACTGCAGCGGGCCCGCGCCGGACTGCGCGAGCACCTGCCCGCGCAGCGGCAGGACTGGACCGGCGGCGAGCCGGACGCCGGAACGCGCGAGCTGGTGCGCCGCTACACCGAAGCCGGCGTGGCCACGGACATCGCCGGTATCGCCGCCCTGCTGCGCGACGATGTCCGCTGCTCGATGCCGCCCACGCCGGGTCTGCACATCGGCCGGGACGCGGTCGTCGCCGACTGGACGGCGAGCGGGTTCGAGGGCATGGCGGGCCTGCGCCCCGTTCTCACGTACGTGAACCGGCAGCCCGCCGTCGCCTTCTACCACTGGCGGGAGCAGGAGGGCGCGTACCTGCCGCTGACGATCGACGTCCTGCGCATCACCGGCGGAGCGATCACCGAGATCGTCACGTTCCATGGTGACCGGTTCCCGGGGCTTGGGCTACCCGAGCGCCTGGCCGCCGACGGCGCGGAGTAGTCCGTGTGGAGTCGGCTCAGCCCCGTACACCAGTCATCGAATCTTGGAGGAACGACGTGAGCGGCATGAACGACACCGCGGTCGGGGCCGGCCGACGCCGCGGCCTCCTCGGCACCGGCCTGCTCGCCACGCTTGCGGCGGTGGTGGCCACCACCCTCGCCGCCGCGCTCGCCCAGGCCATGGGCGTCGATTTCGAGATCCCCGACGGCGGCGAGGCGATCCCGTTGCCCGGCTTCGCTGTCGTGACCGGCTTCTTCTCGGTCGTGGGCATCGTCATCGCCGCCGCCCTGCGCCGCTGGAGCGCTCGCCCCGCCGAGCGGTTCGTGTGGACGGCGGTGTCGCTGACCGTGGTCTCGCTGGTGCCGCCCCTGCTCTCCGGGGCGAACACCGCCGCCGTCACCGCCCTCGTGGCGCTCCACCTCGTGCCTGCGGCGGTGATAATCCCCGCGCTGGCACGGAGCCTGCGCGCCGCGGGACGACGCTGAGCCGCGCGGCTTGAGCCTGGCTGCGACCTCCGGTCGTCGTCAGGCTCAAGCCGCGCTTGGTCGCGCGAGACGGTTCAGCTCGCCGGGCCGTACAGGCGGGCGACGTCGGGCGAGTCGAGCCAGCCGCTGTAGGTCGGCTGTTGCGGCCAGCCCTCCGGGGAGTCCTGCCACTCCTCCTGCCGCCCGAAGGGCAGGGTGTCGACCAGCGCGAAGGTGTACGTGAGCTGTTCGGCTCCGCGGCCGGTCGTATGCCAGGTGCGGTAGACCTGGTCCCCGTCGCGCAGGAACACGTTGAAGCCGAACCCGCCGCCGGGTGGGGCGTCGACGTCGGCCCCGAACGGGCTGTCTGCGGTGGAGTACCACGTCATGGTGTTGCCGACCCGTTCGGCGTAGGCGAGGGCCGCCTCGATCGGGCCCTGGGTGACGATGACGAAACGCGCGTCGTAGTTGTCGAGGAAGTCCAGCCGGGTGAACGACGACGTCAGGCTGGTGCACCCGCCGCACTGCCACTCGGCGTCCGGGTCGGGGTCCCACATGTGGTTATAGACGATCAGTTGCGACTTGCCGTCGAAGATGTCGACGAGCCGGACCGGACCTTCGGCCCCGACCAGGGTGTAATCGGGCATCGCCACCATGGGCAGCCGTCGGCGCTGCGCCGCGATCGCATCGAGTTCCCGGGTGGCCGCCTTCTCACGGACCCGCAGTTGGTCCAGTTCCTTACGCCAGGTCGCCTGGTCGACGACAGGTGGAAAGGCCATGATCACCATCTCCTTCTTTTGCGCCCTTCCACCCTATGACCGGTCCCGGCGCGAAAACTCATCGAACCGCCGCCGACATCACCTCTCGCCGCGGGCATCCGGGACCAGCAACGGGCCGCCGTGGCCGGGCAGGCCCCGGTCGGCCGGGATCGCCTCCTCGACGGCGCCGTCGGCCGCGACGCCGTGCGTGCGGGTCTGCGCGGCCAGGCGCTCGTAGTAGGCCGACACCGCCGCGAGCACACCACGGACGGCGTCCAGCAGTTCGGTTCCCGCCTGCTCGACGACGTCGGCCTCGTGGATCTCGAAGGCCCGGATCGCCCGCAGTACGGCGGACTTCAGGTCGCTGAGCAGTTGGACGTCGGCGTGCTCGTACATGCGGCACAGTGCGGTGACCCGGCAGTGGTCGTCGCCGGTCAGCAGCAGTTGCTTGACGGCGGTCACGGAGGTCCGCACGAGGGTGACGTCGGGCCGGGCCGCCAGGGCGGCGAGTTCGGTGTCGAGGTGGCGGACGTCCTGCTGCGGGTCGCAGAAGCCGACGGTGTGCTGCCACAGGGTGCGCAGGTCGTCGTGCAGGATCCCGTCGAGGTAGCTGACCAGGAACCGGCGGTGTCCTTCGATGACGTACTGCGCTTTGAAGGCCGTCAGGTCCCGGGGGTCCTCACCCAGGGTGGTGACCGAGGCGGTGAACCCGTAGTCGGCGGTGAGCGCGTTGCGCATGGCGACCAGCATGTACAGGAACCGCACCCAGCCCCGGAACAGTTCCTCCAGCGGCAGCGAGCGCAGGCCGTCCTCGGTGAGCACCGCGCCCCAGCGCGCGCCGAACTGCAGCCGGCGCAGGTGGCCGATCTGGTACATGGAGAGCTGGGAGTCGATCTCGGCGTTCGCGTGGTGCAGCACCTTGCGGTAGGCCGCGGTCGCGTCCATGCCGACGTAGTTGCGGACGATGTGCGGCCCGCCGATGTGCAGGTGGATGAACTCGCTGACGTCGATCACCGCGCCGCCGACGGCCATCCAGTAGCCCTTGTCGGGCGTGTCGTGCTGCGCCAGGTCCGACACCTCGACGCGCGGCGTCTGCTGTGCGTGGCCGAGGTAGGTGGTGAAGACGTCCTGGGCGAGGCGTCCTTCGGCGACCAGCCGGCGAAGGAACTCGCGGCCGTCGCCGGGCACGATGGCGGTCAGCGCCTGGAGCACCGCGACGGAGAAGCGCGAGCTGCCGCAGACGTACACGGATGCGCCGCGGCCGCCGTCCTCGACGGGCCGCAGCAGGTCCCAGAGGGCGTCGGCTTCGGCGCGGATCACGTCGTCGACGCGCCGCCGCTGCCCGGCTCCGACGACATGGCGTTGCCCGTCGAACCGGATCGCGGCATCGGCGCGGGAGAACGCGACGGACAGGTTCAGCCGACCGGCCGCGGCCGCCGTGTCCAGCTCGGTGTGCTCGACGAACTCGTCCGGCGTCCGGATGCCCAGGTAGAGCCGGTTCTCGCCGGGTCCGGTGCGGGCGGCGACGAACCCCAGGAACGGGGCGATGCCGGAGCCGGCGGCGAACATGACCACGGGCACGGCCGGGTCGGCCGGCAGCCGGAACCTGGGGGTGGCCACGATCTGCAGGGACAGCCGTTGCCGGCCGTCGAGACTTGCCCGGCGCAGGAAGTGCGATGCCGCGCCTTGGCGTTTGCGCGGGTACGACCACGGCGTGCGGGCCGAGGTGTAGTCAAGTCCGGCGACGACCAGTTTCAGGGTGGTCGCCGGTTGCCCGGGTGGCGGAGCCGAGGCGATCGAGTAGAGCCGGAACGGTTCGGGCGCGACGACCGCGCAGAAGGCGTCGCTGTCGCCGGCGTCGGCCTTCCACAGCCGGGTGACGTCATACCCGCCGGCGTACAGCAGGTTCAGGACGTCCCACAGCTCCCACTGGTCCTCCATGCGGGCGTCGACGACCCGCTGCCACGCGCCGACGGCCGTGAGCCTGGCCAGCCTCTTGGCGACCTCCCGGTTGATCGGCCGGAGCTGGGCGAAGCGCAGCAGCGTCCGCAGCGGCAGGACGTCGACGTCGCCGTAGCCTTCCCGGCGGGCCACCGCCGTCCGCCAGCGCGGGGTGAGCGGCACCAGCTCGTCGCCGGTGGCCTGCAGCGCGGCGACAGTGCGGCGCACCAGGTCGTCGTCGTGCTCGGCCAGCACGCCGACCCGGTCGCCGGGCAGGTGGTGCACGCCCTGGCCGGTGACGTCGAGGTCGAGGTAGCAGGTCCAGCCACCGGATTCGCCGGTGACGACCCGGCCCCGGCGGGCGGTCCCGAACACCACGGGCGCGCCGACCGGCGGGCGGCGTTCCTCGCGGACGACGGCCAGCTCCCCGTCGACCTTGTCCCAGGTCCGGTCCTTGAACAGCCCGGTGAACCGGGCGCCGGTGGTCACCTGCCGGCCGACTTTGAACGCCACCTCCAGGAAGCCGTACGCCTTGATGCGGTGCAGTCCCATCCAGCCGCGGTCGCCGACGTAGGCGTCGAGCATCGCGTTGTAGACGCCGCGCAGGGCGCTGCTGCGGGTGTCCTCCACGTACTGGCGCACCGACACCTCGCGCAGCGCCGCCACGAGTTCCTGCCAGTGCCGGGGGAAGTATCCGGCCAGGTAGGTGCTCTGCTGCCCGACCAGGGAGCCGTAGTCCCAGCGTTCGAGGAACGCGTCGAGCGCGTGGATCTGCGGCTGGGCGGTGCCGCTCGGGCTGGGCGCGCCGTCGAAGATCGGCACGCCCGCGGTGCCGACCGTCTTGGCCCACAGCACCTGGTCGAGCGGGTGCCGGCCGCGCGGGTTGGGGTCGATCTGGGGGTAGATGGCCTGGGTGACGTGCTGCAGCTGGTCGAGGATCACCAGCAGCGCGCTTTCCAGGGCGGCCGGGTCGTCGGCGACCACGGCCTCCTGCGCGTCGAGCATCGCGCCCAGCACGGGCGTGAGCCCCATCGCGAACTCGGTGGTGACCAGGTAAAACACGCGCTCGGCAGCGTTGTTCCAGGTCGGCACGAGCAGGTCCATGTTGTCCAGTGCCCGGGGACCGGACGGGTCGCGCAGCCGCCAGTTGTAGAAGAACAGGTCGATGTACGACACGGCCGGGGTCTGCTTGCCCAGCCGTCGCGAGACGGTGGTCCACGGCCGCAGCAGCGAGTCGGGCAGCGCGGCGGGCGGGTCGATCGCCATGTACTGGTAGGCGTGGGCGAACACGCCGAGCAGGGTCGAGGCGCGCAGCAGGTAGCGGTCGGGCAGCGCCTCGGGCCTGGCGTCGAGCACCGGCATCGCGTCGAACGCCCGGCGCAGCGTGAGCCGGCGGAACAGGTCGGGCAGCCGGTCGATCATCTCGTCCCAGGCGCGGTGCGAGTCCGGGAAGGCCAGCAGCGGCGGTTGCGCGGGCAGGAAGCCGTGCGCGAGCGACAGGAACCCGTCGAGTTCGTGGCCGACCTGCCGGTTGTGCGCTTCGGCGGCCTGCACCACCCGCCGGGCGGCGACGTCGGGCGGGGTGTCCGGCCGGAAGACGGTCAGGTGCGACTCGTCGACCGACACCGTCGCGTTCGGATCGACGAACATCCAGGCCACGTCGAATCGGCCGATCCGGATCCGGTCACCGGGAACGAGCGCCTGGCGGCGGGTCAGCCGCTGGTCGTTGACGTAGGTGCCGTTGGTGCTGCCGAGATCGGTGAGCACCAGGTAGTCGCCGATCATCTCCAGTTGCGCGTGGCGCCGGGACACGCTGCTGTCGTCGAGCTTCACCGCGGCCACGCCGGCGTCACGGCCGAACGTCACCGGCAGCGCGCGCACCTGCTCGCTGGTGGCCTGGGTGTGCCGATCGGTCAGGACCAGCCGGATCTCAGGAATGGTAGATCACCGCTCGGCACAGGTCGGCGCGTGACAGCGTGCCCACGAGCTTGCCGCCGTCGACGACGGGGAGACGCCGGATGCCGCGGTCGATCATGACGATCGCCGCTCGGGCGAGTTCGTCGGTCGGGCTGACGGTGGCCGTATCGCGGACGACGAGGGGGTCGACGGGGCGGTCGGCGAGCGCGCGGCCCCGCTCCAGGAAGATCCGGAACGCGTCCGCGAGCGTGCCGCCGCCGGCGGTGACGTCGTCGAAGCCGGGCAGCATGGCGCGCACCAGGTCCTCTTCCGACAGTGAGCCGACGAAGCGGCCTTCGTGGTCCAGCACCATCAGCTGCCCGACCTCGGACACGCTGACCACCTCGGCCGCGCGCCGGATGGTCGCGCCGAGCCGTATGTACGCCGGGAACGCCGTCATCACGTCGCTGACCCGCACGCCACCTCCCAGGTCCGAACTGCGGTCGTCTCGCCACGCGAATCCGTCACGAGCTGGTGCTGAACGCGAATCGGGCCGATCCGGCGTACGGTCTGGAGGGCCGTCTCCGGCCGAGTTTAGCCAGACCTGTCACCGGCGATGATCCGATGATCGGCGGACGCCGTGATCCGTCGGGCCGACGTCGGTGTCGCGACGTTCCACTGAAAGCGAGTGAGCATGAGGCGACCTACCCTGTTCCTGACGGTGGGTTTGCCCTGCACAGGGAAGACCACTGCGGCTCGGCGCATCGAGATCGAACAAGAAGCGCTACGTCTCACGAAGGACGAGTGGGTGAAGGCCCTCTACGGTGACGACAATCCGACTTCGGCCGGAGACGTCATCGAGGGGCGGCTCATCCGGATCGGGCTGCGTGCCCTGGAACTGGGCAACAACGTCGTGATCGACTTCGGCCTCTGGAGTCGGGACGAGCGCTCCGCGCTGCGCCGGGCAGCCGCGGACCGGGCCGCGGCGGTCGAGTTGCTCTACTGCGAACTGACCCCGGCCGAGCAGCGGAAACGAGTCGATCAGCGCCAGGCCGACGCACCGCACACGACCTGGCCCATGTCCGACGAGGAACTGACCGAGTGGGCTGCCTTCATGCAGATCCCGACCCCAGGCGAACTCGACGGCAGTGAACCTGTCGGCGATCCGCCGGCCGGATTCGCGACGTGGGACGAGTGGCGCGAACACCGCTGGCCGCCGTCGGTCTCCTGACCGCGGGTCAGGCGGGTCTGGCGTCCGCCCCGACGAGGCGCAGCACCGCGGCGGCCACCGCCCGCTGCAGCTCCTCCGGCGGCGCGACGGGCAGGTCGCGGCGTATGCCGATGACGCTCTCCACCAGCCCGAACACGAGATCGCCGAGGACCGCGTCCGCGCCTGCCGGCGCGGCGGCGGCCGTGAGCGCGCGATACGTCTCGCGCAGGCGCTCGCGCTCGGCGCGGAAGCGGTTGAAGGGCTCGGTCGCGACCTCGGGCAGGGCGTAGAGGATGCCGACGTTCCAGCGGGCGGTGAGCAGGACTCCCACGTCGTAGGTCGCCAGCGCATGCAGGGCGGCGGCCGGTGCGGCGCTCTGCCGTTCCAGGTCGGCGGCGTAGTCCAGCGAGGGGCGGACGGTCGCTTCGAGCAGTTCGGCGAGGATCTGCTCCTTGTTGCCGAAGTGGTAGTAGAGCGAGGCCTGCCGGATGCCGACTGCTTCGGCGATGAGCCTGGTGGACGTCGCGGCGTAGCCGCGCTGGGCGAACAGTTCCGCGGCGGCGTCGAGGATCTCCTCGCGGGCGGTGGCCGCGGGCAGGCGGCGCGCTCCGGACCTGGGGCGGCCGACGGCGGCGGGCTGCGGTTTCACGCCCTGCATCGTCGCATCCCGGCCGCACCGGGCTGCTCACTGCTCCGTCATGTCCGCGGTGAGGTTGCGGCAACGCAGGTTTTACCGAGGAGGACCTCGCCCGATACGGCTCCGCATAAATCTGTCGGCCGACAGGTATTGGCGGTCGGCGGGTTCAGGATCCGCCGCCGAAAACGAGGAGGCGGTCATGTCCCCCACCCCCGCTCCGCCCGCGCCGCCCCCGGTCGCCGTGACCGGACCCGGCGCCGACGCCGCGGACCTGCGCGGCTTCGGCTACGAGCCGGAGCTGCGCCGCAGCATCGGCAGCTACGCGTCGTTCGCCGCCGGATTCTCCTTCGTCTCGATCCTCACCACGGTGTTCCAGCTGTTCGCCTTCGGCTTCTCGTTCGGCGGGCCGGCCTTCTTCTGGACCTGGCCGCTGGTGTTCGCCGGGCAGTTCATGGTCGCGCTGACCTTCGCCGAGCTGGCCGCCCGGTATCCGATCTCCGGCTGCATCTACCAGTGGTCGCGGCGGCTGTCGAACTCGGCGGTCGGCTGGTTCGCCGGCTGGGTGATGATCATCGCGCAGACCGTCACCGTCGCGGCGGCAGCCATCGCCCTGCAGGTGGTGCTCCCGTCGATCTGGTCGGGGTTCCAGCTCGTCGGCGGCGACCCGTCACTGACCTCGCCCACCGGGGCGACCAACGCCGTCATCCTCGGCTCGATCCTGATCGGCCTGACGACGCTGGTGAACGTCATCGGCGTACGCCTCATGGCGATCATCAACAGCACCGGCGTGACGCTGGAGATCATCGGTGTGGTCGCCGTGGTGGTGCTGCTGCTGGTCAACGCCGAGCGCGGCCCGGCCGTCGTCTTCGACACCGGCGGCACCGGGTCGGGCTTCGGCTACGTCGGGGCGTTCCTGGTCTCGGCGCTGATGGCCGCCTACGTCGTGGTCGGCTTCGACAGCGCCGGGGAGCTCAGCGAGGAGACCCGCGACCCGCGCCACACCGCGCCGCGCACCATCCTGCGGGCGCTGGCCGCCTCCGGCATCGGCGGCGGGCTGATGCTGCTGGTGGCGCTGATGGCGGCACCGAGCCTCACCGACGGTCGGCTGGCCACCGAGGGCCTGCCGTACGTGCTGATGAGCCGGCTGGGTGAGACCGGCGGGCGCATCCTGCTGATCGACGTCGCGATCGCGGTCGTGGTCTGCACCCTGGCGATCCAGACCGCGGGCAGCCGCATGGTGTTCTCGATGGCCCGCGACGGTGTGCTGCCGTTCTCCGCCGCGCTGCGCAAGGTGTCGCCGCGCACCGGCGCGCCCGCTCTGCCCGCGATCGCCGTCGGCGTCGGCGCGGCCGCGGTGCTGTTCGTCAACATCGGACAGGCGGCGCTGTTCACCGCCCTCACCAGCGTCTGCATCGTCATGCTCTACATGGCGTACGCGCTGGTGACGGTGCCGCTGCTGGTGCGCCGGCTCAAGGGCTGGCCGCGCGGCGAGGACGCCACCGCCACCGAGCGCGGCGGGCGGCTGTTCTCCCTCGGCAAGTGGGGACTGGCCGTCAACGTGCTGGCCGTCGTCTACGGCATCGGCATGATCCTCAACCTGGGCTGGCCCCGCCAGGAGGTCTACGACCCGACCGGCGAGCACTGGTACCTGCACTACTTCTCGCTGCTGTTCGTCGGCGGCTCGCTGCTGGTCGGCGCGCTGGTGTACCGGCGCTTGCGCGCCCGGACCAGCACGCCGCAGCTGCTGCTCCCGCTGGCCGTCGTGCCCGAGGGAGAGGCCGCGTGACGACCGCCACCACCGCCGGGGCGCGGGCACACGCCCGCGCCCAGGGCGGCACCGTCACGGCCTGCATGCCGACCGTGCCCGCCCGCGGGCTGGCCGAGCCGCCCGCGGGCGTCGACGCCGCCGACCTGGTCTGGGCCGAGACCGTGCCCGGCGGCGGTTACACGCACCGGCGGCTGGCCGCCGGGACGGCGCTGCGGCTGACCGACCTCGACGGCGACGCCTGCGTGTCGGTGCTGCTGTTCAGCGCCGACGAGCCGTGGGAGCGGCTCAACGTCGCCGACACCGTCAAGGTGCTGTGGCAGGCCTACGTCGGCGAGGGCCACCTGCTGCTGTCCGACCAGGGCCGGGTGCTCGCCTCGGTCACCGCCGGGGCCCGCGACCGCGCCGACGCCTTCTGCGGCACGTCCACGCTGCTGCGCAACAGCGAGCGCTACGGCGACGGCACCGCGCACGGCCCCTCCCCCGCCGGGCGGGAGCTGTTCACGCTGGCCGCGGCCAAGCACGGGCTCAGCCGCCGGGACCTGCCGCCGAGCATCTCGTTCTTCCAGGGCGTACGCGTCGACGCCGACGGCTCGTTCCGCTGGCTCGGTTCGGCCGGGCCCGGGGCGAGCGTTGAACTGCGCACCGAGATGCCGGTCATCGCGCTGCTGGTCAACGTGCCGCACCCGATCGACCCCCGCCCGGCGTACACGTGCACCCCGGTGCAGGTGCGGGCCTGGCGGGACCGGCGGACCGCGCCCGGCGATCCGCTGTGGACGCGTACGCCCGAGGGTGAGCGCGCATTCGCCAACACCGCCGACCACCTCACCGCCAGGGGGCTCTGATGACCGTGTCCACTGCCGCTCCGGCCCTGGTGCCGGGCGCCGTCGTGCTCGACGAGACGGTCCCCGCCAGGGCCCCGTGGTCGGCGGTCGTGCGCCGCGGGCAGGTGCTGACCATCGTCGACCTGCACGGCAACCAGGCCGTCGACTGCCTGCTCTACCGCGCCGACGATACCGCCGAGCGATACTCCGCACCCGACACCCTGGCCGCCCAGGGCGGCATCTTCCTGACCACGGGAAGCGTGCTGCGCTCGTCGGAGGGCCGGGCGCTGATGACCGTCGTGGCCGACGAGGTCGGCCGGCACGACACCGTCGGCGGGGCGTGCAGCCGCGAGTCCAACACCCTGCGCTACGGCCACCACACCGCGCACCAGCACGCCTGCGTCGAGAACTTCCTCACCGAGGGCGCGCGCTGGGGCCTGGGCAAACGCGACCTGGTCAGCAACATCAACTGGTACATGAACGTGCCCGTCGACCCGGACGGCAGCCTCGGCATCGTCGACGGCATCTCCGCGCCCGGCCTGCGCGTCGCCCTGCGCGCCGAGCTGGACGTGCTGGTGCTGGTGTCGAACTGCCCCCAGGTCAACAACCCGTGCAACGGCTTCGACCCGACCCCGGTGCGTTTGGTCGTCACCGCGCCCTGAGCCGCCGTCCCCCGCTGAGAGGCCCGCCATGTTCGACACCCTGCTCGTCGCCAACCGCGGCGAGATCGCCTGCCGAGTCATCCGCACCGCCGCGCGGCTCGGGCTCAAGACCGTCGCCGTCTTCTCCGATCCCGACCGGTCCGCCCCGCACGTGCGGATGGCCGACGCCGCCGTGCACCTGGGCCCGGCCCCCGCCCGCGACAGCTACCTGCGGGTGGACCGGGTCCTGGCGGCGGCGCTGTCCACCGGCGCGGGGGCCGTGCATCCCGGCTACGGGTTCCTGTCCGAGGACGCCGGCTTCGCCGCCGCCGTCGAAGCGGCCGGGCTGGTGTTCGTCGGCCCCACCCCGCAGCAGCTCACCGCGTTCGGGGCCAAGCACACCGCCCGGGACCTGGCCCGCGCCGCCGGGGTGCCGATGATCGAGGGCACCGGGCTGCTGTCCGGCCTGGACGAGGCACTGGCCGCCGCCGACGGCATCGGCTACCCGGTGATGGTCAAGGCGACCGGTGGCGGCGGCGGCATCGGCATGCGGGCCTGTCATACGCCACAGGAGCTGGCCGCGGCGTACGACCAGGTGGAGCGCCTGGCCGTGGCCAGCTTCGGCAGCGGCGGGGTGTTCCTGGAGCGGTACGTGCCGCGCGCCCGGCACGTCGAGGTGCAGGTGTTCGGCGACGGACGGGGCCGGGTGGTCGTGCTCGGCGACCGCGACTGCAGCCTGCAGCGCCGCAACCAGAAGGTCATCGAGGAGGCCCCCGCGCCGGGGCTGCCCGACGCCGTCCGGCAGCGGCTGCACACCTCGGCGGCGGCGCTGTGCGCGTCGGTGGACTACCGCTCGGCGGGCACGGTGGAGTTCGTGTACGACGCCGAACGCGAGCAGGCGTCGTTCCTGGAGGTCAACGCCCGGTTGCAGGTCGAGCACCCGGTGACCGAGCAGGTCTTCGGCGTGGACCTGGTCGAATGGATGCTGCGGCTGGCACAGGGCGACCACAGCGTGGTGGAAAACCCACTCCGCCCGGCCGGGGCGGCCGTCGAGGCGCGTGTCTACGCCGAGGACCCGACGCAGGACCACCGGCCCAGCGCCGGGCTGGTCACCCGGGCCGAGTTCCCCACGTCGGCCCGAGTCGACGGGTGGGTCGAGGCCGGCACCGAGGTCAGCACCTTCTACGACCCGATGCTGGCCAAGGTCATCGTCACCGGCGCGACCCGGGACGAGGCGTTCGGTGCGCTGCGGGCGGCGCTGGCCGCCACCCGTGTCGACGGCGTCGAGACGAACCTGGGGCTGCTGCGGGCCGCCGCGGCCGACGCCGACGTGCTCGCCGCCGCGCACAGCACCGCCACGCTGGCCGACGTCGCCGACGGCGAGCCGCGGATCGTCGTGCAACGGCCGGGCACGCTCACCACGGTGCAGGACTGGCCCGGCCGGACCGGGCTGTGGGAGGTCGGCGTGCCGCCGTCCGGGCCCATGGACGACCTGTCGTTCCGGCTGGGCAACCGGGCGCTGGGCAATGCCGAGGGTGCGCCGGGCCTGGAGTGCACGGTGGATGGTCCGGCGCTGCGCTTCACCGCCGCCACCACCGTGTGCGTCACCGGCGCGACCGTGCCGGTGACCGTGGACGGCACGCCGGTGCCCTGCTGGGAGCCGGTCGAGGTGCCTGCGGGCGCGGTCTTGGACGTGGGCCGCGCGACCGCCGGGCTGCGGGCGTACGTCCTGGTCGCGGGCGGGTTCGCGGTGCCCCGGTATCTGGGCAGCGCGGCGACGTTCACCCTCGGCCAGTTCGGCGGCCACGGCGGGCGGGCGCTGCGGGTCGGCGACGTGCTGCGGGCCGCCATGCCGACCGCGCCGGTCGCGGGACCGGTCCCGGTCCAGGACCGGCCGGTGATCGGCACCGAGTGGCGGCTCGCCGTCACCGAGGGCCCGCACGCCGCGCCGGAGTTCTTCCTGCGCGAGGACATCGAGGCGTTCTACGCCGCGAGCTGGCAGGTGCACTTCAACTCCGCCCGCACCGGGGTGCGCCTGGTCGGGCCGAAACCGCGCTGGGCCCGCGCCGACGGCGGCGAGGCCGGGCTGCACCCGTCGAACATCCACGACACCCCGTACTCCGTCGGCGCGGTGGACTTCACCGGCGACGTGCCGATCCTGCTCGGCCCGGACGGCCCGAGCCTGGGCGGGTTCGTCTGCCCGGCCACCGTCGTCACCGCCGAACGCTGGAAACTGGGCCAGCTCAGCCCCGGCGACACGGTGCGGTTCACGCCGGTCGGCGACGACACCGCCGCCGCGCTGCGCACCGACCGGTCCGGGCCGGTGCTGCTGCTGCCGCCGGGTGCCGGTGACGACGGCGTGCTGGCCCGCCGGGAGCCGACCGGCACCGGACCCGCCGTCACCTACCGGCGCAGCGGCGACGACAACCTGCTCGTCGAGTACGGCCCGATGACCCTCGACCTGGGCCTGCGGCTGCGCGCCCACGCGCTCATGGATCGGCTGCGGGCCGAGCGGCTGCCCGGCGTCGTGGACCTGACCCCCGGCATCCGCTCGCTGCAGGTCCACGTCGACCCGGACGTGCTGCCCGTACGGCGGCTGCTCGACGTGGCCCGCAGCGTGGAGGACGCGCTGCCCGCGACCTCCACGCTGCAGGTGCCCAGCCGGGTCGTGCACCTGCCGCTGTCCTGGGACGACCCGGCCACCCGGGAGGCGATCGCCCGCTACATGGCCGGGGTGCGCGACGACGCGCCGTGGTGCCCGTGGAACATCGAGTTCATCCGTCGCGCCAACGGGCTGGACAGCGTCGACGACGTGTACCGCACCGTCTACGACGCCAGCTACCTCGTGCTCGGCCTCGGCGACGTGTATCTCGGCGCGCCGGTCGCCACGCCGCTGGACCCCCGGCACCGCCTGGTCACCACGAAGTACAACCCGGCCCGCACCTGGACCCCGGAGAACGCCGTCGGCATCGGCGGGGCCTACCTGTGCATCTACGGCATGGAAGGGCCTGGCGGCTACCAGTTCGTCGGACGCACCGTGCAGGTGTGGTCGCGGTGGCGGCAGTCCGGCGGCTTCGAACCCGGCTCGCCGTGGCTGCTGCGCCACTTCGACCGGATCTCCTGGTATCCGGTCGGTGCAGAGGAACTGCTCGACCTGCGCGCCGACGTCGCCGCCGGACGCCACGACCTGCGTATCGACGACGGCGTGTTCCGGCTGGCCGACCACGAGACGTTCCTGGCCGACAACGCGGCGTCCATCGCGGACTTCCGCGCCCGGCAGGCCACGGCGTTCACCGCCGAACGCGACGCCTGGGCCGCCGCCGGCGAGTTCGACCCCCGGCCCGAGCCCGAGGCCCCGGCCGCCGCGGCGAACGTCGCGGTGCCCGACGGCGGCGCCCTGGTCGAGGCGCCGATGCTGTCCAGCGTATGGCGGGTCGACGTGCGCCCCGGCGACCGCGTCCGCGCCGGGCAGCCGTTGCTGGCGCTGGAGGCCATGAAGCTCGAAACGGTGATCGTCGCCCCGCAGGACGGCCAGGTCACCGACATCCTCGTCACCCCCGGGTCCCAGGTGGCCCCGGGCAGCCCGCTGCTCGTACTCACCGGGAGTAACCGATGACCCCGCAGGACCGCGTACACGACGCGTACGCCCGGCTCGCCCGCGGCGAGCGCCCCGAAGCGTGGATCACGCTGCGTGCCGAGGAGGACGTCCTGGCCGACGCGGCCGCCCTGGAGCAGCGGCTGGCGGCGGGTGAGCTGCTGCCGCTGGCCGGGTCGCTGCTGGCGGTCAAGGACAACATCGACGTCGCCGGGCTGCCCACCACCGCGGCCTGCCCGGAGTACGCGTACCTGCCCGAGCGCAGCGCCCCGGCCGTGCGGCGGCTGGTCGACGCGGGAGCGCTCGTGCTCGGCAAGACCAATCTGGACCAGTTCGCCACCGGCCTGGTCGGCACCCGCAGCCCGTACGGCGCGGTCCGCGACGTGCGCGATCCGGCGCGGGTGTCCGGCGGGTCGAGTTCGGGCTCGGCCGTGGTGGTGGCGCTGGGCATCGCCGATCTGGCGCTCGGCACCGACACCGCCGGGTCGGGGCGGGTGCCCGCCGCGTACCAGGGCGTCGTCGGGGTGAAACCGACCCGGGGCCTGGTCCCGACCGACGGCGTGGTGCCCGCCTGCCGCAGCTTCGACTGCGTCACCGTCTTCGCCCGCACGCTCGGCGACGCCCGGCAGGCGATGTCGATCATGAGCGAGCCCGCGGGGCGGCCCTGGCCTGCGGATGCGCCGCTGGCCGCGCCGCCCGCGCCCGTCGTCGCGGTGCCCGACCGCGACGAGCTGGTCGGCATGTCCGGGCCATGGCTCGACGCCTTCGAGCAGGCCGCCCAGGCGCTGGTCAAGGCCGGGGCGCGGCTGCGGCCGATCCGGCTGGCGCCGTTCCTGGCCGCGGCGAAGCTGCTCTACGGCGGCGGGTTCGTCGCCGAGCGGTACGCGGCGGTCGGCGCCTTCCTCGACGGGCATCCGGCCACCGCCGATCCGACCGTCGCCGGGATCATCACCGCCGCCCGGGACGTGCCCGCGCATGTGCTGGTCGCCGACACCGAGCGCCTGGAGCGGCTGCGTGAGCAGGCGATGGCCGAGTGGGGCGACGCCGACGCGCTGCTGCTGCCGACCGCCCCGGTCCATCCCACGATCGCGCAGGTCGCCGCCGACCCGGTGGGCGTCAACGCGCTGGTGGGCACGTACACCAATTTCTGCAACCTGTTCGACCTCGCGGCGGTCGCCGTTCCGGCCGGGGAGGTCGAGGGCGGGCATTTCGGCGTACAGGTGATCGCCCGTGGTTTCGCCGACGCCGTCGCCGCCGACGTCGCGGCGCTGATCCTGGACGAGCCCGCGCCCGCCCCGCCGACGGGTGGGCTGCCGCTGCTGGTCATCGGCGCGCACCTGACCGGCCAGCCGCTCAACGTGCAGCTCACCTCGGCCGGCGGCCGGTGCGCCGCCCAGGTCCGCACGGCAGCGGAGTACCGCCTGTACGCGCTGCCGACGCAGCCGGCGAAGCCGGGCCTGGTCCGCGTCGGCTCCGGCGGAGGCAGCATCGACGGTGAGGTGTGGCTGCTGCCCCCGGCGGCGCTCGGCCGGTTGCTGGCGGCGCTGCCCGAGCCGATGACGCTCGGCAAGGTCCGCCTGGCCGACGGCAGCCTCGTGACCGGTTTCCTCTGCGAGTCGGCGGCCACCGAGGACGCCCCCGACATCACCGAGCACGGCGGCTGGAGGTCCTATCTGGCGTCCTGACCCGTGGCGAAGCCTCGCGGCCCGGTCGTGTCGTATAGTTGAACCGCGCGTATTCGCGCGGTCGAGGTCGAGAGGCGCTGCGACGGACCGGCGGTCTTCGGGCCGCGGCCCGCCACGCTCGGCCTCGGCTTCTCCCCAAGGGCGCCTCCGAACGCGGAGGTGCCCTTCTTGCTGTGCTCGACCGGCTCTCGCCACGGGCTCACGCACCTCACCTCCGCTCGGGACCGACCGTCGATCCTTTCCTGAGGGAGGAACCATGCACGCGAAACCGCAGCACCGCAATGGCATCGACTTCGCCGTCGCGGACCTGTCGCTGGCCGAGGCGGGCCGCCACCAGATCCGGCTGGCCGAGCACGAGATGCCCGGCCTGATGGCCGTGCGCCGCGAGTTCGCGGCCGCCCAGCCGCTGCGCGGGGCCCGCGTCGCGGGCTCGCTGCACATGACGATCCAGACCGCCGTCCTCATCGAGACGCTGGTCGCCCTCGGCGCGGAGGTGCGCTGGGTGTCCTGCAACATCTTCTCCACCCAGGACGACGCCGCGGCCGCCGTGGTCGTCGGCCCGACCGGCACCGTCGCGCAGCCGTCCGGCATCCCGGTCTTCGCCTGGAAGGGCGAGTCGCTGGAGGACTACTGGTGGTGCACCATGCGGCTGTTCGACTTCGGTGACGGCCAGGGACCGAACATGATCGTCGACGACGGCGGCGACGTCACCATGCTCGTGCACCTGGGAGCCGAGTTCGAAGCCGCGGGTGCGGTCCCGCCGCCCGCCGACGACGACCACCCCGAGTATCGGCTGATGCTGCAGACGCTGCGGGCGAGCATGGACGCCGACGGCAAGCGCTTCACCCGGATCGCGGCACAGCTGCGCGGCGTCAGCGAGGAGACCACCATCGGCGTCACCCGCCTGGCCAAGCTCGCTCGGGAAGGCCGCCTGCTGTTCCCGGCGATCAACGTCAACGACTCGGTCACCAAGTCCAAGTTCGACAACAAGTACGGCATCAGGCACTCCCTGGCCGACGGCCTGAACCGCGCCACCGACGTCATGATCGGCGGCAAGCTGGCCGTCGTCTGCGGTTATGGAGACGTCGGCAAGGGCGCGGTCGAGGCCCTGCGCGGTCAGGGCGCCCGGGTGGTCGTCACCGAGGTCGACCCGATCTGCGCGCTGCAGGCCGCGATGGAGGGCCTGCAGGTGGTCCGGCTCGACGACGTCGCCGCCACGGGCGACATCTTCATCACCACCACCGGGGGCACGGACATCATCACGGTCGAGCAGCTGGCCAGGATGAAGCACAACGCGATCGTCGGCAACGTCGGGCACTTCGACGACGAGATCGACATGGCCGGGCTGGGCCGGGTGCCCGGCATCGTCAAGGTCGAGATCAAGCCGCAGGTGCACGAGTGGCGTTTCCCCGACGGCCATTCGATCATCGTGCTGTCCGAGGGCCGCCTGTTCAACCTCGGCAACGCCACCGGCCACCCGAGCTTCGTGATGTCGAACTCCTTCACCAACCAGGCCATCGCGCAGATCGAGCTGTTCACCCGGCCCGAGATGTACGAGCGGCGCGTTCACATGCTGCCCAAGCACCTCGACGAGAAGGTAGCCCGGCTGCACCTCGACGCGCTCGGGGTGCAGCTGACCACCCTGACCAAGAAGCAGGCCGACTACCTGGGCGTCGACGTCGAGGGTCCGTACAAGCCGGACCACTACCGGTACTGAGCAAACGGCTGGGGCCGGCCGGCCGGCAAGGCCTGGCCCCAGCCGTTACGAAACCCATGGGAGCACCACGTCGACTATCTGTCGCGACTCGACGCGGTACGCCTCACCCAGGCGGCGAGCTGCTGCGCAGTCTGAGCCGGGGTATCCGTTCCGGTGTGCAGGACGGTCGGGATGGTGCGGCGCAGGTGCGCGGCGAAGAGCAGGTGCTCGTCGACTGCGTGCTCCCGCCATGACGGCCTGGCCTGAAGCCGGGTGCGGCGCTGCTCGTCCGTGCAGTCCAGGACGGCGAAGTGAATCGGTCCGATCCAGCGCCGCGACGGCAGGTCCGCCAACTGCTCAGGCATCAGCGGCCCGAGCAGGACAGTGCTGCGGCCTCCCTGCGCGATCCCGTGCGCGACACTCAGCCAGGCATCGCGGAACGCGTCCCAGTCGACCGATCCGTCGGTCTTCATCGGGTCGATCAGCCAATCCACATCGAATACGACGCACTCGGGCAGCGCAGCGGCCAGCGGGGTGAAGATCGCCGACTTTCCGGCACCGGAGGCTCCGGTGACGACGTACAGCGGCTCGCGGCGTGCGGGTTCGGTCCAGCCGCAGTGTGCGCAGACCGCGGCATCCGCGGCCGGTTCGAGAACGACCGCAGGTTCACAACGCTGGCAGAAGTGCATCCCGCGACTCTCCTCGACCGCGTGACTCGACGTAAAGCGGAATACCGCGAGGCCTCGGGCACGTTCGGCTGCTCACCGAACGGCTTGCCGGAGACCTCGCGGTCTGTTCAAAGCGATGGGTCAGTATGCCGGGAAGATGAACCAGTAGAAGGTGGCCTTGGCGGTCCGGCCCGCCGCGTCGGTCACGGTGACCGTGGGATTGGCGTTCTGCCAGGTCGTCGGGGTGCCGGAGACGACCCCGGTGGACTGGTTGATGCTCAGTCCGCTGGGCAGCCCGGTCGCGGTGAACCGGTACGGCGTAGTGCCGCCCGAGGCTGCGATCGGGAGGCTGACG
The DNA here is from genome assembly GCF_042663325.1 of Catellatospora aurea. Lineage (NCBI taxonomy): Bacteria > Bacillati > Actinomycetota > Actinomycetes > Micromonosporales > Micromonosporaceae > Catellatospora > Catellatospora aurea. Next base: position 52,039 of record NZ_JBHTAC010000028.1, on the reverse strand, counting down.
GGCCGTCCTACGTAGGAGGTCTGTACGCCGGGATTGGTGATCGTCAGGATGCCGGGCGTGCCGCCGCCCTGGACGGTGAGGGTGAGAGTGGTCTGGGCGCTGGACGTGCCGTCGTTGCCGGTCACGGTGATGGCGTACGTCCCGGCGGGGGTGCCGGCGGTGGTCGCCACCGACAGCGTCGACGAGCCGCCCACATCGATCGACCCCGGGGCGAACGAAGCCGTGGCCCCGCTCGGCAGACCGCTCGCGCTGAGGGTGATGTCGCCGGCCGGTGGCGGCTCGTTGCCGCCGGGCAGGTGCGGGGCGATGTCGGCGGCGTAGGCCGACACCCGTGTGTAGACCGCGTACCAGTCACAGGCCGTCGACATCCAGGAGAAGACACCGACGACGGTGCCGCCGACCAGGAACGGCCCGCCCGAGTCGCCCTGGCAGGCGGCGGCGTGGCCGTCGGCGTACCCGGTGCAGATCATCGCGGGGGTCTTGTACTGCAGCTCCCCGAGTGACCTGAGACACGGGCAGTCGCCGGGCGTCAGTCGCGTTGCAGGAGGCGGCGGCCGCATTCGAGCAGGGTCTGCCGCCGGGTGCGGTCGTCCAGGTCTGCCATCGCCGGGTCGCGGCTGGCGCCGACCAGGCCGCTGATGAACATGGCCAGGCCGATCCGGGTCTGCGGGTCCGGGTCCGGCCCGAGCATCAGGGCGCTGGTCTCGTCCCACCACTGGCGCATGGATTCCTGCTGGCCGAGCAGCCGGGTGAGGTACGGGTCCTGCATCAGCACCACGAAGCCGGAGTGCTCGTGCAGCGCGATCTCGATCAGCCCGCCGAGGACCTCGTCGACTCGGGCAGCCCGGGTGCGGTGCGCCTCGGCGCGGCGAGTGACGGCGGGCAGGGCGTCGAGCAGGGGCTTGAGCACGTCGAGGACGATCTCGTCCTTGGTCTTGTAGTGGTAGTAGAGCCCTGCCTTGGTCACCCCGGCCTCGTCGGCGATGCCCTGCAGCGAGGTCGCCTGGATGCCGTCACGGGCGAACAGCCGAAGCGCGACGGCCAGGAGCTGGTCGCGCCCGCCGCGGCGGCGCTGCGGCATGGCGCTCATTGCGGTCGGCCTCCTCGCCAGTCATCGAAAGGCCGCCACCCAGGGCCGTGAGCTGCGAGTATGCGTCGCCTCGGACGGGACTGCCATCAGAATGTGGGGTATACCTCTCGGGTAACCAAATGTTAGCCGCTCGGCTTAGTCGGCTTCTATCGTTCCTGGTCAACCAGTCGGCACACCCCCGCTGCCGCCCCCGGACACGGCAAGGAACTGATCATGGCGACGCTGCTTTACCGACTGGGACGGTTCTCCTTCCGGCGCCGCGGGCTGGTCACCGCCCTGTGGCTGGTGCTGCTGGCTGCCCTCGGCACCGGGGCGGCGACCCTGTCCGGGCCGACCAGCAACGCGTTCTCCATCCCCGGCACCGAGTCCTCCGAGGCTCTCACCGTGCTACGCGAGAAGATGGGGGTCGGCGCGGACGACGCAGCCGCCCAGGTGGTGTTCACCGCCCCGGACCAGGCGACGCTGACCGGCCCGACCCAGCAGGCCGCGATCGCCGAAGCGGTGTCGGCGCTGCGTGCCGCGCCGCACGTGGCGCAGGTCAGCGACCCGTTCCAGAGCCAGACGGTGTCGCCCGACCAGCGCACCGCGTTCGCGTCGGTCTCCTACGCGGTGCCCGCGGGCGATCTGACCGACGCCGACCGGCAGGCCCTGTACGCCGCCGGCCGCACGGCCGAGCAGGCCGACCTCGGGGTCGAGTTCGGCGGCACGGCCACCCAGCAGCAGTCCGCGGGCGGCGCAGCCGAGGCGATCGGCATCGCCGTGGCCGCGTTCATCCTGCTCATCACCTTCGGTTCGCTGGTCGCGGCCGGTCTGCCGCTGCTGACCGCGGTGCTGGGCGTCGGTTTCGGCATGGCCGGCATCCAGGTCGCCACCGGCTTCTTCGACCTGTCGTCGTCGACCTCGGCCCTGGCGACCATGCTGGGCCTGGCCGTGGCCATCGACTACGCGCTGTTCGTCGTCTCGCGGTTCCGCAACGAGCTGGCAGACGGCCACGAACCCGAGCAGGCCGCCGGACGGGCCGTCGGCACCGCCGGGTCGGCGGTCGTGTTCGCCGGCCTCACCGTCATCATCGCGCTGGTCGCCCTGTCGGTCACCGGCATCCCGTTCCTCACCGCGATGGGCGTGGCCGCCGCCGGCACCGTGGCGGTCGCGGTCGCGATCACGCTGAGCCTGGTGCCCGCGCTGCTCGGCTTCGCCGGACCCAGGATCCTCACCAGGGACAACCGCCGGGGTATCGGCCGCCACCGCTCCCCCGGCACGATGCCGATGGGTGGGCACTGGGCGCGCGGAGTGCTGCGCCGCCGCATCCCGGCGCTGCTGCTGTCCCTGGGCGTGGCCGGTGTCATGGCCATCCCGGCCCTCGACCTGAACCTCGCCCTGCCCGACGACAGCACCGCCGCCGCCGACTCCACCCAGCGCCGCGCCTACGACCAGCTCAGCGAAGGCTTCGGCGCCGGCTTCAACGGCCCCCTGCTGCTGGTCGTCGAGGACAACCTCGGCGACGTCGGCACCGCCGCCCAGCAGTCCCAGCAGATCGTCTCCCAGCTGCCCGACGTCGTCATGGTCACCCCACCGACGATCAACGCCGCCCGCGACACGGCCATGCTGACCGTGATCCCGCGCAGCGGACCCGGCACCCAGCAGACCAAGGACCTGGTGGCCGCGATCCGCGACCACGCTCCCGAGGTGACCGCGTCGACCGGAGGAGACCTGGCCGTCACCGGCACCGCCGCGCTCAACATCGACGTGTCCGACAAGCTGACCGCGGCCCTCGGCCCCTACCTGGCGATCGTCGTCGGGTTGGCGTTCGTGCTGCTCATGCTGGTTTTCCGCAGCGTGCTGGTGCCGCTGAAGGCCACCCTCGGCTTCCTGATCAGCGTCGCGGCCGCGTTCGGCGCCCTGGTCGCGGTCTTCCAGTGGGGCTGGCTCGCCGACCTGTTCGGGGTCGAGTCCACCGGACCGATCGTCAGCGTCATGCCGATCTTCCTCATCGGCGTGCTGTTCGGCCTGGCCATGGACTACGAGGTCTTCCTGGTGACCCGTGCCCGCGAGGAGTACGTCCACGGCGCGACACCCGACGAGGCGATCGTCACCGGCACCCGCCACGGCGCCCGCGTCGTCACCGCCGCCGCCCTCATCATGATCTCGGTGTTCGCCGGGTTCATCCTCACCGACGACACCATCGTCAAGTCCCTCGGCTTCGCGCTGGCCGTCGGCGTGGCCGTCGACGCGTTCCTGGTGCGTATGACGATCGTGCCCGCCGTCATGTCGCTGCTGGGCAAGGCCGCCTGGTGGCTGCCCGCCTGGCTCGACCGGCTCCTGCCCGATATCGACGTCGAAGGCGAGCAGCTCGCCCGCCGACTGGCCGCCGAGCAGGCACCCGCCGGTCCGGTGCCTGCCGAGGCGGGGTCGCCTGCGCCCCCCGTCGCCGGTATCGACGAGCGGGCTGCGGGCTGCGACAGCGACAGCGGATGCGGTGCCTGCGCTGGGCTCGCCGAGCCGCGGCAACTCGTCGCTGTCTGACCGGCGGGACGGCAGGGCGGGTGCCGAGTAGGTTGGCGGCAGTCCAGGAGAGGGGTCGCCCGGTGTGGGCTGAGATCCACGTGTTCGAGGGTCGTATGTACGTCACCCGGCAATGGGGATCGACGGGCGTACGCGTCGACGACGACGCCTCCGATGAAGACCTGGGGCAGGCAATCCTTGACTGTCTGAGCGGTCCCGCCCTTTCCGGCCTGGCCGCACTGGTGCCCGCGGACGGGGGGCGCACACCGTGGCAGATCTTCTGTGAGGACGTCGCGGGCGTCTCGACGAGCCGCTTCCGCCCCGAGAAACGCGTACGAGCGTTAAGGGTCGGCGACGGATGGCGGGTGGACGCCGTGCCGTATGCCATCGACTCCATGGCCACGAATGTCCCCGACACCGAAGGTCTGCGCGGACTGGGCACCGCGGTGCGCCGCGAACTGGCCTCGTTCCAACCGCGCTGGCCCGCGATCCGGCAAACCACGGTCATGACCACGGCGACACGCCGACTGGTCGTCATGCCGGACCTCGACGGCCACCTCGTCGGGCCGGCACGCGTCCTCGGCCCGGACGCCACGGCGGCAGAACTCTGCGACGCCGTCCGGGCAGCCGTCCCCGACGCCATCACCCACCGCGCGAGCGTGGACGCGTATCCGAGCGCGCTGTCGGCTGTCGGGGTCGACCAGCGGTGGCTCGACGGCGGCGCTCAGGTGACGGTCTCGGAGCTGTCCGATGGCACGGTCCGGTTGACCGGCCACGGCACCTCCGGCAACAGACTCACGGACGAACAGACGTGGCTTGGCCGAGTCGATGACATGGCGGCGGCCTGCGGGGTGGCATTGAAGATGATCCGAAGGCTGCCGACCCAGCACCTCCCGCCGGACACGCCCACCGGCGTCTCGTTCGGTTACAAGTGCTGCTGGCTCGCTGTGCGCAGCAGCGACTCGGCCGAGGTCGCCGACGCCGTCCGGCTTGCCGACGAGCGTACGGTCGACTGGGGCGCAGGTGTGCACGCCGCCTACGCCGGCGAGGTGTTCGTCTCGCCGCCGACCCGGGAATGGGTGTTCGTCGTCAGCGCGATGCTGCCGTTCGACGGGCTATCCGTCGCGGCGTTGAGTGCCCAACTCGCCACGGAGGTGCAGTACTTCGGCACCCACCGGATATCGGATTGTCACGAATGGGCGTACGCCAACGGCGGCTCACTTGTCCGGCGGATGGTGTGCGACGGGTCCAGCGGCGTCTTCGAGCAGCGAGGCACGCCCACCCAGGTGGAGATCGAGTTGGGTATCCCGGCGATGAACCTGGACTACTGGCAGGTCAGCGAGGATGACGTCATGCAGGTCGCGGCCGCCTGGAGCTTGGACCCGACCACGTTGCATCTCGTCGAGTCAAGCGCACCAACCGGTGTCCGCGGCACGGTCCGGAGAAGGCCGTGGGCCGAGCGGTGATCGCCACGGCGGGTACGGGCGTGGGAGACGGCGACCTGTGCTGCCCCACCACCGCGGTCACCGGGTTGACGGTGCGCCTTCGGGGACCACTCTCTTCATGAGAGCGAAGGCAGGGTGGCGTTTGCGCCACCACACCGCCGCGAACATGATGAGGCCGACAGCCAGCGCGGCCCGGCTGATGTCCTTGCCAGTCCACCTGGCGTCGGTGACGCAGGCTTCCTCGGTCTGGCAATAAAACACCGAGCCGACCCGGGGTTGTTGGACCTGGCAGGAGTCAGGGACATTGCAGTTGTAGGTGGGACCTGTCGATCGCTGACCGACTGCGGCAGGCCGGGGCGGCTGGGGGCGTTCGCCGAGCGTCAAGAAGACTTCGGCTGACAGCAAGGCACCGGTCAACAGCGACGCTCCGATCAGCGCCACTTTGCGAAGGATCATCGCCGAACTCCACCCCGTCGAAGGTCCGCGAAACTATGGACTGCCCGACCATGCGAAGTCAAGGTCGTCCCGTCGCCGTGCGGAACATGTCGCCGGAGCCGCGCAACGCGCCGATCACCCTGAAGCTGGTGGCAGCGAACGTGGGGCCGGGCGGATTCTCAGCCGTAATGCGCAGTCGTGTACCAGGAGGTCCGGGCGTTCCATCGCCCAGGCTTTGGCCACCGCTCCGACGCGATACCTCCGCAAGGGCTTGCCGGTCTCGGTTTCGATGTGCGGCGACGTGACCTTCTGCAACGCCTTCCAGGCCTGGCCGGCCAGGATGGCGAAGTCTCGCCGTACGCAATCGGGTTCCTCCCCGGGGAACCACTTGAAGGCCAGCCGGCCCGGCGACAGAGCTTCGGGCCGTTCGGGCGTCGCCCGGTACCACCCTCCGGTGGCGGCGAGCACGGTGTCGTCCGTGGTCACCACGGACGTGCGTAGATACTGGATGAGAGGTCCCACGGTGCCGCCGTCACGGCCGAGCAGCCGTAGGAATGCCTGGGTTCTGTCGTGCTGCATCGCCGCGGGTAGCGACTCATGCAGCGTGACGGTCCGGGCCCGCTGGTCGTGGGTCTCCCATCGCGCGAGGTCGGCGATCAACGGTGCCAGCGCCTTGCCGAACGCCGTCTCGTCCTCGGGCAGCATGAAGGTGCCGACCTGCTTGGAAGACGAACCTGTCTCGAACACCCGGCCATGATCGCAGAAGCCGCGGCGCCTCACCGACCTGAATGACGCCCCACGGCGAGCGTGGGCCCCGGAGGATTCTCCGGGGCCCACGTCGTCATGTCATCCACCAGGTGCCGGATCGATCAGCAGCCGGTGTGGATGATCTGGCAAAGCGTCACCTCATCGGCGACCCTGATACACCTGCGTCACCTGGTCGGCGGTGAGCTCGTAACCGTAGAGCCGGAAGTCGTCGATCAACCCGTCGAAACGGGAATCCCCCCAGCTCGTGCCGCCGATGAAGTTGGCCGTGGTGGTGCCGCCCACGCCGACGTCACCGATGCCGATGGTGAAATCGGTGCGGGTGGCCCGCAGGACGCCGTCGAAGTAGATCTTCCCGGTCGAGCCGTTCATCGTGAACACCACGTGCGTCCACGCGTTGAGCGGCAGGTCGTTGCCCGCACCGAGCAGAAGCCGTTCCTGCGTGGCTACTCCGGCCGCCTTGAACGTCGCCCCGAATCCGGTGGTCGTGCCGTTCGTGGACGACTGGAGCAGGAAGAACGTGTCCGTGCTGCTGCCGATCTGGACCAGTGGGACCCAGCTCGGCAGCGTGTCCGGACGCGCCCAGAAGGACACGGTGAACTGCTCGTCCAGTCCGGACGCGATGTTGTCGGCCATCTTGACGTGGTTGTTCGTGCTCGCGGCACCGCCCGGCAGCGACACCGCGCTGCCGTACTTGCCGGCTGCGTTCCAGCCGGTCGTACCCAGGAAGGAGGCCGCGCCGATCGACGACTTCGCGCCGGTGTTCGCGGCGGTGGTCCCCGTGTTCTCGTCGAAGGTGTAGCGGACGGCGACGCCTTCGTTGTACGCCTTGGCGATGTCCGCCGCGGTCAGGGTGGACGTGTACAGGCGCACGTCGTCGATGAGACCGTCGAACGCCGCGTCCCCGTAGCCGTTGCGGCCCAGCCAGTTGTTGGCCGTCGGGCCGACCTCGGTCATGCCGACGGTGAGGTCGGTCCGGGTCGCGATCACCACGCCGTTGAGGTACAGCGTGCCGATCGGGCCCTGCCGGGTGAAGGCCACGTGGTTCCACTGGTTGACGGCCACGTCCTGCGCCGGGGTGGCGAAGACGCGCTCCTCGGGGCCGGTCTTGCCCTTGAAGGTGACGGCGAGTCCGGTGCTGCCACTGGCCTGGGTCTGCATCTGGATCTGGTAGTAGCTCCCGGCTGAGCCGAGTCCGTCACCGATGTGGAACAGGCCGGTCCAGTTGGACTTCGTGTCGGGGCGGACCCACAGGCTGGTGGAGAAGTTCGCCGCGCCCTGCAGCAGGTTGTCCGGCAGGTCCACCGCGTTCGCGGTGCTGCCGCCGGGCAGGTTGACGGCCTTGCCGAGCACGCCGTTGACGGACCAGCTGGTGGTGCCGGTCAGGACGGCGGACCCGATCGAGCCGACGGAGCCGGTGTTGGCGGCGGTGGTGCCGGTTCCCTCCTCGAACTCGTACCGCACCGGGATGCCCGTGGCGGGCGGCGGGGCGTTGTCGCCGACGATGACCAGGTCGTCGATCATCAGGCTGGCGCCACCGGTCCCTGCCAGCGTGAGCGCCTGCGAGGCGGTCGCGGCGGTGAAGGTGCCGGAGTAGGTGCCGTAGGCGGCTGTCGACGGCTGGGCTGTCGTGGCGGTGAGCGTGGTGCTCAGGCTGCCGATCGACAGGCTGGCCGTCGCGGCGGCGGTCCCGGAGGACCGGGCGTCGCGGGCGTAGCGCAGCGATATCCGGTAGGTGGCTCCGGGGGTGAGGTCGCTGACGGTGCGCCTGATGTTGCCCGCGGTGCCCAGCGACAGCTGGTAGCCGGTGAAGCCGAGGCCGCCCTGGCCGGTGGCGTTGCCACGCACCAGCTGGACCTGGCTCTGGACGGTCCACGGCACCATCCGGCTGTTGCCGGCGGCGACGTCGACCGTCGCGGGCGGGTTGTTGGTGCGCCACTCGGCGGGCAGGCGCGGGTACTCGAACTGGTCGACGACCCGAGGGTTGAGCTGCGTCATGATGACCGCGGGGTCGATCTTGATGATCTTCGCGACCGACGGGGTGCCGGCGGCGTCGAAGACGAACAGCATGTAGGCGCCGGCCGGGGCGTAGTTGCCGTTGAGCGGCGAGTTGATGGTCACCGTGCCGCCGGACTGGGTGAACGCCAGGTTCTGGAAGTTCTGGTCGTTGTTGAACCCGTGCGTCACCGAACCGTTGCGGACCAGCGCGACCTTGGAGACGGTGCCCGTCGCGGTGATCTGGAAGGTGCCGTTGTAGCCGATCTTCGCCGGCGCGGTGTTGATCACCGGGCGAGGGGCGGCGTTGTTGCCGTCGAACAGGTACGACGGGGAGTAGTACTCCACATCGGTGTAGTTGCGCGGGCCGGGCGCGCCGCCGCCGCCGATCATGACCCGGCCGTCGGGCAGGAGCAGGGCGGTCGAGTGGTAGAGCCGGGCGTGCTCGGCCGGGATGACGACCTCGGTCCAGGCGCCGGTGTCCGGGTTCCAGATCTCGGGGTTGGTGACGTAGCCGCTGTTGCCGTTGTTCTCCCGGCCACCGCCGGTGACCAGCACGCGGCCGTCGGGCAGCAGCGTCGAGGTCGCCCAGTGGCGCTGGTACTTCATCGGCTGGGTCGCCGTGACGACCGGGTTGGCGGTGCCGCCGGTGATGTCGACGACGAAGCCCGCGCGGGCGCCGTCGGGGCCGCCGCCGTTGCCCCACCAGCCGCCGCCGACCTGCAGGATCTTGCCAGGGCGGAACATCGTGGCGGTGGAGGTGGCACCGACCGGGTTGCCGTTGGCGCCCTGGTTGGAGATGTTGGTGGGCAGGGTGCCGCGCAGCGTCAGCTGCCCGGTGCCGCTGTTGCCGTACGGGTTGAGCTCGTACATCTGCGTGCCGGTGATGTTGAACAGGGTCCCGGTGGTCGGGGAGACGAACGCACGCGGGTACCACCAGCGGTTCTCGTCAGCGCCGGCGTGGTCGGACCCGCCGTCACCGTACGCGGCCGAGTTCGTGGCCCCGGTGAGCTTCTTCCAGCCCGAGCCCTGCTCCGGGGTGTAGATCTCCGGGGTGAGCACACCGCGCCCGCCCGGTCCACCGGTGAGGCTGCCACCCTGCACGACGACGTCGCCGTTCGGCATGGTGGTGCCGGTCGGGTACCAGCGGGGGTAGTTCATGGGCGCTTCGTTCTGCAGCCCGTTGTTGGTGGTGTAGCTGGTGACGCCGATCGCGCCGTCGTTCGGGGCGTTGCCACCCATGCCGTCGTCGCCGCCGACCGTCATGGTGGAGTGGTCGTGCGGGGACTGCACCTGCATGGCACAGAACAGGTCCGTGTATGTCGTGTTCGGCAGAATGCCGTTGCGCACGTTCGCCAGGGTCCGTGGCGTGGCCGGGTCCCAGAGGTCGACCTCCATCTGGCCGCCCTGCGTGACCCCGTCGTTGCCGGTCCAGTCGTACGGCGTGGTGTCGTTGGCCCAGCCGCCGACGCTGCCGAAGGACTGCACGCGCCCGTCGGAGGTCAGCGCCATGTTGATCGGGACCAGCGGCCACGGGGTGACGCCGCTCCAGGAGCCGGCCTGGTCCTTGACCGGCGGCGAGCAGTCGCCGGCCAGCAGCTTCGCGGCGTAGGCGAGGCCGTTCTTCATCTGGGCGAGCATGTAGGACTCGCTGTACGCGGTGCCCTCGTGGCCCATGGAGGTGTACCAGGACCGGCCGGAGTCGATCGTCTGGCACCAGGTGACCGGGTGCATGGAGCCCTGGCGGCCCATGCCGTAGGAGGACTCGTCGGCCTGGATGAGGGTGCGCACCCACGGGGCCGGGTTGACCACCCAGTCATACCACTCGTCGCTGCGGGTGAGGCTGGCCGTCACGCCCTGGGTGAGCGGGTGGCTGGTGTTCGTCACGAACACGCGGCCCGGCCGCACGCCCGGGTTCTCCGGGTGTCCCTCGGAGACGGCGCCGACGAGGCGGGCGTAGAACGGGTTGACGTCGTGCTCGCTCTCGCCGACCGACCATCCGGTGTAGTGCAGGCCCATGAAGCCGCCGCCACCGCGGATGTAGGTCTCCAGCGCGGATCGCTGCGAAGCGTTGAACAGGACGCCACCGGTCTGGGCGAAGACGACCGTGTCGCGGATGGCGAGGTTGGCGGTGTTGAACGCCGCCGGGTCGTCGGTCTCCTGGATGTCCACCGGCTGGCCGTACTGCGTGCCGAGCTGGGCGGCCAGGTCACGCACGGCCTGGCGGGCCTGCACGTTGGAGGCGTGGAAGTTGGCCTTGTAGAACAGCAGGATGCTGAGCCGGCCGTCGTTGTCGGGGGCTGCGTGGGCCGCGGTGGGGCCGGTCAGCAACCCGGCGATCGTGGCCAGCGCGACGAACGCCGCAGCGGCCCGACCGGACAGTCCGCGGAACCGTCGGTCGAGTTGTGCGAATAGGAGGGTGCGGGCAGACCTGCGGGGCACTTTCATAAGGCATCCCTTGAGGTTCGGCGGGCGTGGCGGCGAGGACGGCCGCCGCCACGGGAGCCTGAACGTAAGACACCCGTGAATAGCCTGTCAAGAATCGTGTCCACGTACGTGAACCGAGTTTTAACAGCGTTCTCATATGCGAACCACAACTCGTTCTATCACGGCCGTCTGTCGTAACCGGATGGATGCATGGGGTGGAGCGGCTACATCGATTTTGATGTGCTCACATCAAAAAAGATGTAGCCACAGACCCGGCACTGTCGCCCAGGACATCACCCAGAGTGCAGACACGGAGGTGGGCCCGCCGGATCTTCCGGCGGGCCCACCTCGTCAGGTCACGCACATGGCTCACCTCTGCGGTGAGCTGAGCTCATCGCAGCTCGGCGATGACGGTCTTGAGCTCGGTGTAGTCGTCCAGGCCGAACGAGCCGAGCTCGCGCCCCCAGCCCGACTGCTTGAAGCCGCCGCGCGGCAGGGTGACGTCGTCGGCGTGCCACGTGTTGAGCCACACCGTGCCGGCCCGCAGGCGGGCGCCGACGCGGTGGGCGGTGCCGATGTCGCGCGACCAGACACCCGCGGCGAGCCCGTACACCGTGTTGTTCGCGGCCGCGACGACCTCGTCCTCGGTGTCGAACGGGATCGCCGTCACGACCGGGCCGAAGATCTCGTCGGTCTGCACGGCCATCCGCTCGTTGACGGCCGTGATGAGCGTCGGCTGCACGAAGAAGCCGCGATCGCCGACCGCGTCGGCGCTGCCCGCGTTGAGCACCGCGCCCTCGGCGACCGCGCCCCGGATGTAGCCCAGCACCTTCTCGTGCTGCTCCTTGGAGACCAGCGGGCCCATGTGCGAGGTCGGGTCGAAGCCGTCGCCCACCTTGATGGCGCGCGCGGCCGCGGCCACCCCCTCGACGACCTGGTCGAAGACGTCGCGCTGGACGTAGAGGCGCGAGCCGTTGACGCAGCACTGCCCCTCGTTGAAGTAACCGCCCAGCACCGCCCCGGCGATGGCTGCCTCGATGTCGGCGTCGTTGAAGATGATGTTGGGTGCCTTGCCGCCGAGCTCCAGGGAGACCTTCTTGAGGTTGCCCGAGGCCGCGGCGGCGATCTTCTTGCCGACCTCGGTGCTGCCGGTGAAGGCGACCTTGTCGACGCCGTGGTGGTCGACCAGCGCCGCCCCGGTGTCGCCGAAGCCGGGCAGGATGTTCACGACGCCCGCGGGCAGGCCGGCCTCCAGCAGGAGCTCGCCGAGGCGCAGCGCGGTCAGCGGGGTCTGCTCGGCCGGCTTGAGGATGACGGTGTTGCCCGCGGTGATCGCCGGGATGATCTTGAAACAGGCCATCAGCAGCGGGAAGTTCCACGGCACGATGCCCGCGACGACGCCGACCGGCTCGCGGCGGGTGTACGCGTGGAACTCGCGCCCCGGCACGGACATCGGGATGGTCGTGCCCTCCATCTTGGTCGCCCAGCCGGCGAAGTAGCGGAAGAGCTCGGCGGAGGTCGCGACGTCACCGTCGCGGGCCGCCTCGACGCGCTTGCCGTTGTCGAGGGCTTCCAGCTGCGCGAACTCGTCGGCGTGGGCGTCGATCAGGTCGCCGATGCGCCACAGCAGGTGGGAGCGGTCGCGCGGGGTCATCCTCGCCCACGGGCCGGACTCGAACGCCGTACGCGCCGCCACGACCGCACGGTCCACGTCGACAGCGGACGCGTACGCGACCTGGACCAGCACCTCCTCGGTCGACGGGTTGACGGTGTCGAACGTCCTGCCGTCCTTCGCGTCCACCCACTCGCCGCCGATGAGCAGCTGCTTGGGCGAGGACAGGAACGATCGGACGGCGGGCAGGAGTGCGGAGTTCTCGTTGGACATGGTGGCCTTCCCTATGTGCGAATACCGTGGTCGTGACACCGGAGCGGCATCGGTTACTTGATGATCGACACTTTCGACCAGTCGAGGGTGAGTGCGACGGCGACGACGATGATCACGCCGTACAGGATCTGCTCGTAGGCGGACGGCACGCCGACGATCGGCAGGCCGACCCGCAGCAACGTCACCACGAGCGCCCCGGCGAGGCTCCGCCAGAGGCTGCCGTGGCCGCCGGTGATGGCGGTGCCGCCGACGACGATCGCCGCGACCGCCGGCAGCAGCAGGTTGTCGGCCATGGTCGGTCCGCCGCTGTACTGGCGGGAGACCAGCATGACCGCCGCGAACCCGGCGCAGGCGCCGGAGACGCAGAACGCGCCGATCTTGACCAGGTCGACGGGCGTTCCGGCGAGCCGCGCGGCCGACTCGGAGTAGCCGGTGGCCGAGATCCAGCTCTGCAGCGGGGTCGCCTTCAGGACGGCGGCGATCAGGGCCACGACGAGCAGCGCCATCGCGGCCGACATCGGCACGTAGCCGCCGAGGTAGAGCTCGAGCCACGCGACCGGGGTGTCGTCGACCACCCGCACGGTGCCGGCGCCGGAGACGACGAGGGCGACCGCGGACAGGATGCTCATCCCGCCCAGCGTGACGATGAACGACGGGATCCGTAGCAGCACGTGCGCCAGTCCCTGCACAGCGCCGATCGCCGCCGCGACGGCGATGACGACCGGCGTGGCCAGGCCGCCGAGGTGCGGTAGCCAGAGGGCCAGCAGGACGGTCGTCAGCGAGGCCAGCGCGGCGATGGACAGGTCGATGCCACCGCACAGGACGATGAGCGTCGCCCCCGCGGCGAGCACGATGAGCGGCGCGGCGGTCCGCGCCACCGCGGTCAGGCTCCGCGCGGTCAGGAAGTCCGGGTCGGCGACGGCGAGTGCGGCCACCAGCGCCACCAGGGCGATGAGCGGCATGAACCCGGTGAGTCGCTGGGCTGCGCGGGGGCCGTTCCGGCCGGTCGCGGGTTCGGCGACCGGCTGCATGGCGACGGGAGTGCTCATACCATCTCTTTCACGAGGTCCAGAGGGCTCGGCTTGCCGCCGTTGGGGCAGGCGACCTCGGCCACCACCCGGCCGTCGTTCATGACCAGGATGCGGTCGGCCATGCCGATGGCCTCTTCAAGGCTGTCGGCCAGCAGCACGGTGGCGACCCCGTTCGCCGCGAGCTCGCGCATCAGGCGGTAGACCTCCGAGCGGGCGCCGATGTCCAGGCCGCGCGTCGGGTGGTCCAGCAGCAGCAGCCGGATGTCGCCGCCGACCAGCCAGCGGGCCAGGACCACCTTCTGCTGGTTGCCGCCGGACAGCCGCTGGATGGGGGTGTCGCGGCCCGGCGTGCGGATGGACAGCCGCTCGATCCAGCGGTCGACCAGTCCGGCCTGTTTCCCGGGTGCCACGAACGGGCCGGAGCAGCGCGCCTTCTGCTTGGTCAGGGTCATGTTGTCGGCCACCGACATCGGGCCGACCATGCCTTCCGTCTTGCGTTCGGCCGGCACGTAGCCGATTCCGGCGGCGCACGCGGCGCGGGTGTTCGGCAGGCTGATCTTCTTGCCGTCCATCCGGATCTCGCCCGCGGTCGTCGGCTCCGCGCCGAACAGGGCGCGGCAGACGTCCTCCCGGCCGGATCCGTGCACACCGACGATCGCCACGATCTCGCCTGCCGCGACGTCGAGGTCGATGTCGCGGAAGGTCTGGCCCGACAGGCCGCGTACGGACAGCCGGGGCTGCTCGGCCTCGACGGCCGTGGCGGCGTTCTCGTGGTAGTGGTCGTCGGACCCGGTGGATCCGATCATCATCCGGTGCAGCTCGCGCGGGACGGCCCCGGCGGTGGCGACCTCGCCGACCGACTGGCCGTTGCGCAGCACCGCGACCCGGTCGCACACGTCGAGCACCTCGTCGAGGCGGTGCGAGACGAACACGACCGAGGCGAACTCGCGCAGCCGGCGGATCTGCGCGAACAGGGTCTCGATCTCCTTGGACTCCAGGACCGAGGTCGGTTCGTCCAGGATGATGACCGGCGGGTGCTGGCTGCGCTGCTCGATGCGCAGCACCTTCGCGATCTCGACCATCTGCCGGTCGGCGAAGGACAGCGAGTCGGTGCGGGCCAGCGGGTCGATCTTCGAGCCGATCTTGTCGAGCTGCTCCTGGGCCAGGCGGCGCATGACGTCCCAGCGGTAGACGCCGCGACGGACCGCGCCCCCTTCGCCGCCGAGCAGGATGTTCTCCGCGGCGGTGAGGTTGGGCACCAGCGACTGCTCCTGGAACACCATGCCGATGCCGTGGTCGGCGGCGTCGACGACGCTGCGCAGCTTGACGGCCTCGCCGCGGACGTAGATCTCGCCGGCGTCGGGGGTGACCAGGCCGACCAGCGCTTTGAGCAACGTGGACTTGCCCGCGCCGTTCTCGCCGGCCAGGCCCAGCACCTCGTGCTGGTGGACGACCAGGTCGACGCCGTCGAGTGCCTTCACGCCCGGGTAGTGTTTGACGAGGCCGCGAACCTCCAGCGCCGGCACCGGCGCGGACGTGGTGGGCTCCCGTTCGGCTGGGACGCTCACTTGACCACCTGGTTTCTGCGACGCTGGGGGATGACCGCGGCGGCGACCGCGGCCACGACGATGAGCCCCTCGACCCCACCCTGCCAGTACGGGCTGACGCCGATCTGCACGAGACCGTTCGTGAGCACCATGACCAGCACGACGCCCACCGCGGAGTGCAGGACGCCGCCGCGGCCCCCGGTGAGCAGGGTGCCGCCGACGACCGCGGCGGTGATGGCCGAGAAGTCGTATCCGTTGCCGGCCTGCACGAGACCGGCGCCGAGCTGACTGGTCACCATGACCCCGCCCAGCCCGTAGAAAGCGCCGGCCAGGGCGAACACCGCGACCTTGTACGGCTTCACCTTGACGCCCGACAGCGTCAGCACCTCCTCGGCGCCGCCGATCGCGAAGGCGTACCGGCCGAGCCGGGTGTAGCGCTGGATGAGCCAGCCGACCAGGATGCACGCGGCGGCGATCCAGGTGAGGTAGGACAAGCCCAGGAAGCGTTCGATCGCCCAGCTCTTGAGCATGGCGTCGGTGATGTTGGGCTGGACGCCGGCGAACAGGAGGGTCGCGACACCGAGCCCGATCGCCGACACCCCGAGCGTGGCCATGAACGAAGGCACCTTCAGCAGCACCAGCGCGAGCCCGCTCAGGCAGCCGAACGCGCAGCCCAGCGCGACGGCGACCGCGATCCCGAGCAGCCCGAAGTCGTTGTCGTTGCGGTTGTTGGCCACCAGCAGCGACACGGTCAGGGCGGAAGCGCCCATCACGCCGGCGGACGACAGGTCGATGGACCCCATCATCAGCACGAACGTGATGCCGCAGGTGACCACGGCGAGCACCGCGGCGGCGTCCACGATGTTCTGGACGTTCTCAATGCTGCGGAACTGCGGGCTCAGGGCCGCGAAGATCAAGAAGAGGACGACCAGCGCGACCGGAGGCCCGGCGTCTCGAAACGCCGCGCCCCGCCGGAAGACCCGGCGAGACGCGGCGGTCCCGGATGTGACCGTCACTTCAGGGGCCCGGCCACACGCTTGAAGACGTTGGCGCAGTCGAAGTCCGCCGGGTCCGTCTTCGGCTGGGCGAAGTCGGCGGCGTTCTCCTTGGTGATGAGGAACTGCTCGGCGAAGAACGCCCGGTTGTCCGCGGCGATGTCCTTGACCTGCAGCTTGCCGGTGGCGACGCAGAAGCCGATCGCCAGGCCGATGCCGCCCTGCCACGTGCCGTCGCTGGAGACGGTGGCGGTCATGGAGCCGTTCTGCACCGCCGTGACGGCGTCGGGCACGGCGTCGATGCCGACGACGGCGACCTTGCCGGCCTTACCCGCCTGCTGCAGTGCCTCCAGGGCGCCGAGCGCCATGTCGTCGTTGGCGGCCCAAATGCCCTTGACCTTGTCACCGTGCTTGGTCAGCAGCGTCTTGGTGACCGTCAGCGCCTCGGCGCGCGAGAAGTTGGCGGTCTGCTGGTCGAGCAGCTGGACACCGGAGTTCGCCTTGAGCGACTCCTGCAGGCCGGCGAACCGGTCCTTGGCCGCCGCGGTGTCCAGCACGCCCTGCAGCGCGATGATGCCGCCCGAGCCGCCGATCGACTTGGCCAGCGCGTCACCGATCTGCTTGCCGGACTCGACGCCGTTGTAGGTGATGTGGCTGATCCACGTCTGGTAGTCGGCCGGCTTCAGGTCGGCCGGCTTGTTCCACTGGGTGACGAGGAACGCGCCGGCCTTGTCGGCGCCCTTGACGATCGGCGCGGTGTCCGAGTCGCCGTTGGGGAGCACGTTCATGACCAGGCACTTGGTGTCCCCGGCGAGCAGCTGGCTGATCTGCTCCTGCTGCTTGGTGGAGTCACCGCCGTAGGTGAGGCGCTGCTGGGTGAGGCCGACGGTCTTGGCGAAGGCGTCACCGCCGGCCAGCCACGAGGCCTCGTAGGGGTTGGACTCGTTGCGGACCTGGCCGACGAGCTTGACGTCGGCCGGCTTGCAGGCGCCCGCACCGGCGGGGCCGTTCTCCCCGGCGGGGGCCTCGCTGCAGGCGGCCAGGCCTGCGGCTGCCAGGGACAAGGTCAATAAGACTGCGGTGGGACGGAACGCGATCTTCACGGTTTGTCCTCGATCTCTTCAGTGCCGGAGGATCCGGCGGTGGGTGGCACAAACAGAGAGCGAAAGCTGCCGCCGGGTGGGCTTGGTGGCGACAGTGTCGTTGTATGGTGCGGTTTTGGTGCGCTGGAGGCCAGGGTCAGCGGGCCATCCAGCCTCCGTCGACGACCAGGACATGGCCGTTGACGTAGTCGGCGGCGGCGGAACTCAGGAAGACGGCCGCTCCGGCGATGTCGGAGGCGTCTCCCCAGCGGCCCGCCGGGATGCGCTCGAGGATGGCCCGGGAGCGGTCCGGGTCCGCCCGCAGCGCGGTCGTGTTGTCGGTGTTCATGTAGCCGGGTGCGATGGCGTTGACCTGCACGCCGAGCGGAGCCCACTCGTTGGCCAGGGCCTTGGTGACGCCGGCGACGCCGTGCTTGCTGGCGGCGTACGCCGCCACGCGCAGCCCGCCCTGGAAGGACAGCAGGCTGGCCACGTTGACGATCTTGCCGTGCCCGCGTTCGGTCATCGGGCCCCCGAACTGCTGGCAGAGCAGGAACAGAGCGTTGAGGTTGACGTCCACCACGCGGTTCCACGACTGGCGGCTCACGTCCACCGAGTCGGCCC
Source organism: Catellatospora aurea (assembly GCF_042663325.1). NCBI lineage: Bacteria > Bacillati > Actinomycetota > Actinomycetes > Micromonosporales > Micromonosporaceae > Catellatospora > Catellatospora aurea. The sequence goes on along the minus strand of NZ_JBHTAC010000028.1, from coordinate 34,216 downwards.
GGTCGATGATCCCGGCGTTGTTGACCAGGATGTCGACCTGGCGGTCGCTGTTCACCTGCGCCGCGACCCGCTCGACGGCCTCGTGGTCGCTGACGTCGAGGTCGACGGTCTCCACCTTGGCGCCGAAGACGGACAGCCGGTCCCGGGTGGCCGACTGGCTGCCCGGCCGGCCCAGCAGGACCAGGTCGGCACCCGCCTGGGCGAGCCCGACGGCGATGGCCTGTCCCAGGCCGCGGCCCGCGCCGGTCACCACGGCGCAGCGGCCGGTCAGGTCGAACGGCGAGCGGAGGTGTGCGGCGGGCTGGGCGGTCACAGGTCCTCCAGCGCCACCGGCTGCAGGTCGGTGTAGTCGTTGTTCTCGCCGCCCATGGCCCAGATGAAGGCGTAGGAGCCGGTGCCGACGCCCGAGTGGATCGACCACGGCGGGGAGATGACGGCCTCGCGGTCGCGCACGACCAGGTGGCGGGCGGCCCCGGGCTGGCCCATCAGGTGGAAGATCCGGTCCTTCTCGTCGAGGTCGACGTACATGTAGACCTCGGTGCGCCGGTCGTGCAGGTGCGGCGGGAAGGTGTTCCAGACCGAGCCGTCGGCGATGACGGTCACGCCGAACTGGAGCACCGAGGTCTGCAGCTCCTGACCCCAGGCGTAGCGGTAGAGGCTGCGCTCGCTCGCGCCCTGCGGCGTGCCCAGCTTGACCGGCTCGATCGCCGCGTGGCTCAGCAGGGCGGTGGGGTAGGTCGCGTGCGCCGGGGCGGAGACGAAGTAGAACGCGGCGTCCTCACCGGCGAACACGACTTCGTTGCCCCGGCCGACGAACAGCCCGTCCAGGTGGCGCAGCTCGAGCTTCTCGTCGTTGACGAGCACGTGCCCGGCCTGGCCGACGTTGACGATGCCGAGCTCGCGGCGGGTCAGGTGCGTGGTCGCGCCGAGCACGTCCCAGGCCGGCAGCTCGAGCTGTCCGGCGCCGGGCACCGCTCCGCCGACGACCAGCCGGTCGTCGTGGGTGTAGACCCCGCGGACCTCGCCGGTGCGGAACAGGCTCTCGACGAGAAAGTTCTTTCGCAGGTCCGCATTCGTTGCCGTCTCCACGCTGGACGGCGATGCAGAGTGCCTTACCTCGATCAAAACTTCTCCTCGTTTGTGAACCCGGTTCCGCTATGTGAACTGAGCGCGACGATACCTGTGGTTCCGATCACGGGTCAAGGGGCCGAAATCAGTCCCTCTATGTGAACTGTGGTTTAGTGTGGTACGCGTAGTACCTGCACCACGGTTGATTGATGAGGAGGCGTCGGTGGACGCGGACAGAACGGCCAACAGCAGCTCCGCCAACTCGCAGGTGAAGTCCGCCGCGCGTGTCCTCGACGTCCTGGACGACATAGCCGCCAACGGCCCCGGCACCCAGCTGCAGCTGGCCACGCGCCTCGGCATCCCGAAGAGCAGCCTGCACGCGCTGCTGCGCACCATGTGCGCCCGCGGCTGGCTGGACACCGACCAGACCGGCAGCATCTACCGGCTCGGCGTGCACACGCTGACGGTCAGCTCCGCCTACATCGACGGCGACCCGGTGCTGTCGCGCGCCAGCGCCGTCATGGACGAGATCGCGGCGGCCACCGAGGAGACGGTGCACCTGGGCCGCCTTGAAGGCGCGGAGATCATCTACACCGCCAAGCGCGAGTCCAAGTACCCGCTGCGGATGTACTCGGCCGTCGGCCGGCGCCTTCCCGTCTACAGCACGGCCCTGGGCCGGGCGATGCTCGCCGAGATGCCCGAGGACGTCCGCGCGACGCTCGTGCCCCACCAGATCAAGGCCATCACCGCCCAGACGATCACGGACCGCGACGCCTTGCTGGCGATCATCGACAAGGCCACCCAGGTCGGCTACGCCGAGGAGAGCGAGGAGTCGTGCCTGGGCGTGCGCTGCTTCGGCGTCGCGCTGCCGTTCTCCCGCCGCTCGGTCGACGCGCTGAGCGTCGCCGTCCCGATCAGCCGCCTCAAGCAGGGCCGGGAGGACCTCATCATCGAGACCCTGCTGAGCGTGAAGGCGCGACTGTCCGCGATGCGCGACAACCGGCTGGCGCGCTGACCCGCCACGTACCGGCCGCCGAGGCCGCACCTCGAACGACGAAAAGGGGCCGACCACGGGTCGGCCCCTTTTCCATACCCGCATGGACCCTCGACCAGCCAGGCCGAGCCGGTGCGGCCCATCGACTTGCGCGCCTGAACAGCGACCTCAGTCCTTGGCGAGCGCGGCCACCACCCCGGCACGGCTGGCGTCCTCACTGGCCAGCACGCCTCCGTTGGCCACGACATCGGCGGTGATCTCGGTGAACACCATCCGGACGTCCTGCTCACGGGCTCCGAGGATCTCGACGGCACTGTCGGTCACGGCCCGGGCGAAGGCCCTGCGCTGCTCCAAGGACCGGCCCGCGAGCAGTTCGACGGTGATGTTGGGCATGGCGCCCCTCCTTTGCCGGCTGTCCATCATACGGACTTCAGTTCACTGACGTGAACGAACGCTACCGGGCTGTCCTGGACAGCGCAACGGAGCCCTCCGCGCTGAGTTCACATACTTGACATCGGTTCGGCCTGTTGGTCGAATCATGCGACCCCCCCCTCGGCGGACCGCACACCGGCGAGCCGACTCGTCCCACCGGCGCGAGGATGCGACATGCCGCGTTATGACATCGGATCCGCACAGCGCCGGGCCGACCGGCACGACCGCCGTCCGGCTCGGACGCGGGCCCGGCGCATCGCGCAGACCGGTGCCGCCGCGCTGATCGCCGGCGCGTTCGGTTTCGCGTCACCGGCGAGCGCCCACGTCACCGTCACCCCGTCCACGACCGCGGCCGGCGCCCACGCCGTGCTGCAGTTCAGCGTCGGGCACGGCTGCGGGGACTCGCCCACCACCAAGATCATGATCCAGATCCCGGCGCAGATCACCTCGGTGACCCCCACCCGGACGGCACTGTGGACCATCGCCAAGCAGACCGAGACGGTCGACCCGCCCGCAGTCGACGCCCACGGCAACAAGATCGTGCAACGGGTCGCCTCGGTCACCTTCAGCACGCAGTCCCCGCTCCCGGACGGCTACCGCGAGGTCTTCGAACTCACGGTCCAGCTGCCGCAGGCCGCGGGCACCAAACTCGTCTTCCCGACCATCCAGACCTGCGCGCAGGGCGAATCCGCCTGGATCGAGGTCGCGCAGGACGGACAGGACGTCCAAGAGCTCCAGTTGCCCGCCCCGAGCTTCGTCACCTCCGAACCCGCCGGGGGCACGGCCCACCACCCGGGCACCGGCGAGGAGCACGCCACCCACTCCGCCGACGCAGGGCCCGCGCCGACGACCGACCGCGCGTTGACGATCGCCGCCCTGGCGGCCGGCCTCCTCGGCTCGGTCCTCGGCGGTCTGGCGCTCGTCCGACAGCGCCGCCAGCCATGATCGACCGGCGGACGCGACGCGGCCGGGCGACGGCGCTGCTGATCCTGGTCTTCGTACCCGCGATCCTGCTCGGCCTCCCCCGGCCGGCGTACGCCCACGCGAACCTCACCAGCACCGACCCGGCCGAGGGCGCGGTGCTGCAGACCGCACCCGACCGGATCCTGTTCACGTTCGACGAGGCCGTACGCGGCGTCCCGGGCGGTGTCCAGGTCTTCGGTCCGCAGGGCGAGCCGGTGGCCGCGACGCCGACCGTCGAGGGCCGCGAGCTCGCAGTCGTGCTGACGGCGCCCCTGGGCAACGGCACAACGGTGATCACCTGGCGGGTCGTCTCCGACGACGGGCATCCCATCAGCGGCGCGCTCACCTTCTCCGTCGGCGCGCCCAGCCCTGTCACCACTCCCCCGCCGAGCGACCAGAACAGCATCCCGGAGGTCCCCTGGACGCTGACCCTGGTCCGCGTCGTGGGCTACGCGGGCCTGCTGCTCGCCACCGGGCTCGTCGTGTTCGCCGCCCTGTTCCTGCCCGCCGACGGCGTCGATCGCCCACGCCGCCGCCTGGCCGCCCTCGCCCGCACGGCAGCGGCCGTCGCCGCAACGGCCTGGCTCGCCACGTTGCCCATCACCGTGATCTACCTGCTCGGCGGCGGACCGGCGCTGCTCGGCGAGGCAGCGACGTGGTCCTCGCTGCCGCCGACCGAGTACGCGGTCGCCGCGACCGTCGTCGGTGGACTGGCACTGGCCGTGGCCCTGCTCGGTCCCGCGTCGGCATCGCGTCGGCGACGGCTCACCGCGGCGGCGGCCGCAGCGCTCGCGGTCACGGCCCCCGCGCTGGTCGGGCACACCCGCGCGGCGAGCCCCGAACTTCTCGTCATCGGCGCGGACGCGCTGCACCTGCTCGCGGGCGGCATCTGGCTCGGCGGACTCGCCGGCCTGGCCCTGACCCTGCCGGCCCTGTCCGGTCACGGCACCGCCGCGGCCGAGACGCTCGCCCGGTTCTCCACCGCCGCCGGCGGCGTCCTGGCGGCCCTGGTCGCCACCGGCTCGCTGCTCGCCTGGCGGATCCTCGGATCCTGGACAGGTCTGGTCGACACCGGCTACGGCCGGCTGGTGCTGGCGAAGATCGCCCTCGTGCTGGCGGCTGTCGCCATCGCGGCGTGGAACAGGTGGTCGCTGCTGCCGCGGCTGCAGCGGGCGGCGAACAGGACCGGCCGGCAAACACACTCCCTACCGGTGGTACGAGCCACCGTGATCGAGGGCGCGATCCTCGCCGTCGTCCTGATCGTCACCGGCTTCCTCGTGGACACGAGCCCCGAGGGCGGCACCCGGCCCGCGAGCGCCTCGGCGCAGGCCAATCCCGACAGCCATACGACGACACTGGGCGACATCACGGTGCGGGCGTCGCTCACGCCGCTCACGCGCGGCTCCAACACCATCACCCTGCGGCTGAGCACGGCGGCCGGTGAACCCACCGAGGGTGTCGCACCGCCGGTGGTCCGGCTGACCTCGGACGGGGCGGCGCTCGGCGACATCCCGCTGACCCAGGTGTCGGCAGGCTTCTACACGGCGCAGGTCATGCTCCCGGTGGCCGCGACGTGGCGGATGCAGGTGTCGCTGCGGGTCAGCCAGTTCGCCAACCCGGTGGGTGAGCTGGAGTTCGTCGTCGGAGGATGAGCCCGCCGCGCCGGGACCGCGACCGGGTATGGACGCCGACCGTCACCGTCGCTACTGTCGTCGCGGATGATCGTGCGGCGACGATCGGTGACCTGTCCTGCCTTCGCCAAGGAGCGTCCGATGTCACGTAAGACCGGTAAGCCGTCCTACACCAGGCCCCCCGGGTCGCCCGGCCGTCCGCCCGCGCAGGTGCTGCGGATCCTGGCCGGGTTGGCGGTGGCGGTGCTGGTCGGGGTGTTGATCGGGACGCAGACCGCCGCGCCGGGGGCCGCGGACAGCGCGGTGGAGCAGCTGCGGGAGCAGGAGGCCAGCCGGGACAAGACCCAGATCGGCGAGCTCACCACGCGCGCGCGAGCCACCGCCGGCGTGATCACGCCGATCGTCGAAGGACTCGCCGAACCCGGCAAGGTCGACGACAAGCAACTCGCGCAGTGGAAGCAGGCGATGGGGCCGGAACTCGCCTGGTATGCCACGACCGTGTCGGGGACGACGGCCACCAACGTCGCCCGGGGTTCGCTGCGCAACGCGGTCGAGCAGCTGGCCGCCGCGGTGGACACGCTGGCCGCGGCGCAGGCCCTGCCCGAGTCTTCGCGCGCGCCGGTGGTGGCGGCGGCGGGGCGACAGCGCGAGCTGGCGGTGGCGGCCTGGTCGGTGGCGGCGACGCAGCTCGACCAGATCAACGTCGACGCGGGCAACGGCCACCAGCACGTCTACCTGAACACCACCGGCGTCGACGGGCTGATGGCCGGCGACGGCCTGCCGGAGGGCACCGGCAAGTGACGGTCGGCCCGGCCGGGCCGGTTCAGCGGCGATTCTGTTCACGGTGGTGCCGCCGGGGCAGCTCGACGACCAGACCCGCATGGCGTACGGCCACATCGCGCGTCGCGGCGTCACCGTCACCGCGTACGGCCCGGACCTGCCGCCTCGGCCCGCGCCGGGCGTGCACGGCGTCGCCGTGCCCGCGGACGACCCGCTGGCGGGCGAGCAGGCCGTCATCGTCATCGGCAACTACTTCGCCGCCGGGTTCATCGCCCGCGCCGATGAGCCGGTCTCTCCCGACGAGCCGCGGTATGAGGCCGTGCTGACCTACGACCGGATTCTGATCACCCAGGCGGTGCGCACCCTCATCGACCGGATTCCCCCGCTGCCCTACGACTTCGCCGGCACCCCCGCCTGACGGCGGACCGGGCGCGGCGGACCTGCACGGCCCGCCGCGCCCGGCTACCTGCCGGGCCTACGCGGTCAGCTGTAGACCTCGAACTCGAACAGCGAGTACCCGTACGCGGTGCCCCGGGCCGTGCCGTTGATCCGCACGTACCGGCCGGTGGCCCCGAGCGCCGTGTTGTCGTCGACGCCGCCGTTGCCGCCGGTCACCGAGCGCACCGTGGTCCAGGTCGTACCGTTGGCCGAGGTCTGGATCTGGTACGCCGAACCGTACGCCGCCTCCCAGGTGAGCTTCACCCGGTTGATCGCGTACGACTGACCGAGATCCACCTGGATCCACTGCGGATCGGCGAACGCGCTGCCCCACCGAGTCGTCAGCGAACCGTCCACCGCCGCCGTGGCCACGAACGCGCCTTCCACGCTGGACGCGGTGGCGGGCTTGTTCAGCGCGAGGTTGGTCGTCGTCGGCGGCGTGCCGCTGTCGCCGTACACCTCGAACTCGAACAGCGAGTAGCCCCACGCGGTGCCGCGGGCCGTGCCGTTGATCCGCACGTACCGGCCGGTGGCGGTGAGCCCGGTGTTGTCGTCGACGCCGCCGTCACCACCGGTGACCGAACGCGCCGTCGTCCAGGTCGTGCCGTCGGTCGACGTCTGGATCTGGTACGCCGAACCGTACGCCGCCTCCCAGGTGAGCTTCACCCGGTTGATCGCGTACGACTGACCCAGGTCGACCTGGATCCACTGCGGATCGGCGAACGCGCTGCCCCACCGGGTGGTCAGCGAACCGTCCACCGCCGCCGCCGCCGTGTAGGCGCCCTCGACACTCGACGCCGTTGCGGGACGGTTCAACGCCAGGTTCGTGCCGGTCGGCGGCTGGGTGCCGCCGGCGGTGAACGTGAAGTCGTCGATGTCGAACAGCGAGCCGGTGGCCGCGCCGGTGAACACCAGGTACAGCTGCTGGGTTCCGCTGGGCACGGTCACCGTGCCGGTGACGTCGACCCAGGTCTCCCAGCCGCCGGTCGGGGCGACGGCCACCGTCGACACGACCGTGCCGGTGGGCGAGCCGGCCCGCACGGTCAGCGTGCCGCCGACGCCGGCCGAGGCGACCCGCGCCTTGAACCCGGTGACGCCGGTCAGGTTGTAGGGCGTGAACGAGATCCAGTCGCCGTTCTCGATGTAGCCGACGGCGTTGCCGCCGTGCGCGCTCGCCTTGGCGGCGATCGTGACACCGTTCATGGTGCTGTAGTGCTCGGCCTGCCGGGTCCGGGGCTGCAGCTGGTGCTGGGCCTGGACGGCGACGCCGGTCGGCGGGGTGTAGACCGCGGCGAGCACCCCGAAGATGTTCGCGGCCGCGTCGTGCTCACCGTCGACCGTGGTCTGGATCGAGCCGGTGCAGCCGGTCTTGCTGGTGATGGGGTGTCCGTGGCTGTCGTGGCCGAGGACGTAGTTGAGCACGACCCGGTTGCAGTCCACGGTGCCGACGTTCGGGTCGGTGACCCGGATCTCGTAGGGCACCAGGTCGCCGAACTGGAACACCGTGCCGTTGCCGGGCACGATGATCTGGATTCCGGGCCGGCCGACGCCGACGACGATGCTGGCCGTCGAGATCTTGCCGCCGGTGTCGCGCACCGTCAGCGTCGCGGTGTATTCGCCGTTGGCCGCGTAGGTGAACGTCGGGTTGGCCGCGGTCGAGTCGGTGCTGCCGTTGCTGGTGAAGTCCCAGGCGTAGGTGATGGCGTCACCGTCGGGGTCGTTGCTGCCCGCCGAGCTGAACTGCACGGTGAGCGGCGCGGCCCCGGTGGACGGGTTCGCCGACGCCTGCGCGATCGGCGCCCGGTTGCCGCCGCTGTTGTACTCGATGCGGTAGACGGCCGAGTTGGCGTCGCCGCCGAACCAGGTCGTGCCGTAGTCGAGCACGTACAGGGCGCCGTCCGGCCCGAACTCCATGTCCATGATCGCGGTGCCGGACCACGGCACGGAGTCGATCGCGCCGGCCGTGCCGTTGGCGTTGATCGTCGCCGCCTTGATCCAGCGGCTGGTGAACTCGCCGAGCATGACCTTGCCGTTGTACGAGGCCGGCCACTTCACGTCGGAGACCAGCGCCGAGTTGAACTGGTAGACCGGGCCGCCCATCGGGCCGCCGCCGCCCAGCTCGGGCCGCCAGGGTCCCGCCCCGCCGTACGGCAGCCACGCGGCCTGCGACGGCGGGAGGGTGGTGATGCCCGTGTTGTTGCGCGAGTTGTTCGTCGGACCGCCGGCGCAGTTGAACAGGCCGGTCGACGGTCCGCTGGGGAACGTGTACTCGTGGTAGGGGGTGTTGTAGTTGGAGCAGTACGGCCAGCCGAAATTGCCCGGTGCCGTGATCCGCTCGAACGACACCGTGCCCGCGGGTCCGCGGTTCGGGTCGGCGCCGCCGTCGGGGCCGTAGTCGCCCAGGTAGACGACGCCGGTGGCCTTGTCGACGCTCATCCGGAACGGGTTGCGGAAGCCCATGGCGTACACCTCGGGCCTGGTGTTGGGCGTGCCCGGCGCGAACATGTTGCCGGCCGGGATGGTGTAGCCGCCGGTCGCTCCCGGCTTGATCCTCAGCACCTTGCCGCGCAGGTCGTTGCTGTTGCTCGCGGTGCGCTGCGCGTCGAAGGCCGGGTTGCGGTCGGCGCGCTCGTCGATCGGCGCGGAGCCGCCGGAGTCGAACGGGTTGGTGTCGTCGCCGGTGGACAGGTACAGGTTGCCGGCCGCGTCGAAGTCGATGTCACCGCCGACGTGGCAGCACTGCCCGCGGCTGGTCGGCACGTCGAGGATGGTGACCTGCGACGCCGGGTCGATGGTGTTGTCGTCGCGGACGGTGAACCGGGCCAGCTTGTTGGAGCCGTTGAACGGGGCGAACTGCGCCGCCGTGCCGGTCGCCGGGGCGTCGCCGCCGGGGGTGCTCAGCGGGGGCGCGTAGTAGAGGTACACCCACCGGTTGGCGGCGAAGTTCGGGTCGGCCTTGATGCTCTGCAGGCCCTCCTCGTCATGGGTGTACACCTGCAGGGTCATCGCGACCTTGGTGTTGCCGTTGACGTCGGTGTACCGGACGACGCCGTCGCGGGAGGTGTGCAGCACACCCCGGTTCGGCAGCACCGTCAGGCCCATCGGCTCGCCGGTCTCGGCCACGCCCTTGGCCAGCGTCACCTGGCTGAACGTGCCGACGGGCGGGGTCCCGACCGTGCAGCTGCCGGTGCCCTGGGCCGCGTACCGGATGCCGCCGAGCAGGTGGGTGCGGAAGTTGGCCTCGTTGAAGCTCTCCTGGGTGTGGCCGAGGCCGGTGTACCAGGAGCGGCCGCCGTCGTAGGCGCGGCACCACGAGATCGGGTGATCGGCCCCCATGCTGCCGCCGGTGTAGGTGGACTCGTCCAGGTTGGCCAGCACGTGCACCGACGCACGAGGGTTGGTGCGGTAGTTGTAGAGCTCGTCGGTGCGGTTCCAGTTCGCCGGCAGGCCGGCCGTGGACGGGTGGGCCGTGTCCTCGATGCGCACCGTGACCGGCTGGATCGCCGGGTGGCTGGCGAAGTACGCGCCGACCAGGCTGCCGTACCAGGCCCAGTCGTACTCGGTGTCGGACGCGGCGTGCACGCCGACGTACCCGCCGCCCGCGCGCACGTAGCGCTCGAACGCGGCCTGCTGGGTGGCGTCGAGCACGTCGCCGGTGGTGGACAGCCAGATCACGGCTTTGAAGCGGGCCAGGTTGGTGTCGTTGATCTGGGTGGCGTCCTCGGTCGCCTCGACGGCGAAGTTGTTGGCCGTGCCGAGCTGCTGGATCGCGGTGATGCCCACCGGGATCGAGTCGTGTCGGAACCCTGCCGTCTTACTGAAGACCAGCACTGAGAAGTCGGGAGCGGCCTGCGCAGGGGGGACGTTGAAGCCGACCCCGGCCAGCACGACGGCGGCACAGAGCAGCACTCTGCGAAGGAACATGATCGGTATGCACCTCTCGGGTAGAGAGAACAATGAAGACGTGCGCCGATCACGTCTGTCGGTGAGCTGTCAGCCGCACCGTGACACGGTGGGCCTCAGTGGAGCGTGCGAGCATTCACCTCCTTCTACCCCGGCCACACGGGAGAGCGCTCTCCGGCCGAGGTGGAGACAGTTAAGCAGACTCCCCCGCCGTTGTGAAGGCTCATCCCGTGCCGACCGTCCACGGTGGAGCCACTGGCTGCCGACGTCGGGGGTCGGACATGCCGGTGGTGCCGCCGCTGGATCGCGGCGGCACCACCGGTGCGGTCAGGGCCGGCGGCCGGTCAGGTCACCGGTAGCCCGCCGCGACGATGTTCGCCTGGACGGCGTTCTCGACCGCGTCGGACGGGTAGCCCGCGACCATCGCCCCCTCGTAGAACGTGCCCGCACTGGCGTTGGCTCCGCCGTCGGGCTTGCAGCAGTCACCGCCGCTGCCGAGCACGATGGCGCCCTGCTTCTTCATCGGGCTGTACCCGCTGGGGAGCGCGCCGTCCCACAGCGTGTACAGGCTGCCCGACTGGGCGTTGCTGCCCTTGATCGCGAATCGCGAGACGCCGTTGTTCTTCAGCGTCGCCGTGACGAACTTGCTGGTGAACGCCCGCTGGTTCGGGTTCCAGGTGCTGCTGCCGCCCGGGAACAGGCCCCATTCGAGATCGGCCTGCACCCAGGGTCCGGAGCCGGAGCAGCCGCCGAACCAGCAGCTCGTGCCGAAGTAGATCGCGTCCATGGCGCCGGCCGCGTCGGCCTTGCGGGTGGTCTCGCTGTTGCCGTAGTCGAAGCAGCAGCCGCTGTTGACGTGGGTGCCGCTGGTGACCATGTACATGCCCTCGGGCGCGCTGCCGGTCGGGACACCGGTCAGGTGGCCGTCGCGCCAGTAGCTGTTGCCGGGGTTGATGTACAGCGAGTAGGCCTTGCTGCCGCCGACCGTCAGCGACTCGGTCGTCGCCACGGCCGGACGGCTCTGCGGTGACCCGGGGACCACGCTGGAGCCCTGGTACCACAGGTCGTTGCCGCGCCCGGACTGGTCGAACAGCACCGTGATGACGCAGGTGGTGTTGGCGCAGAACGAGTCCTGCGCCGCCGCGTTGGCGACACCGCCGGTGCTCAGCACGCCGATGTTGCGGGTGGTGCTGTCCGAGGCACGCCTGACCTGGTACAGGTTGCCGCTGTAGGCCTGGTACAGGGCCCGGGTGGTGCTGTGCGCCGCGATGCAGGGCGTGCCGCCCGCACCGTAGATGTCGCACGGGCCGCCGCCCGGGGGGGGCGCCGAGGTCGTCGGGGTCGGGCTCGGCGAGCCCGGGACCGACTGCGCCCACTGCTGGTTGGCCCCGCCGTGGCAGGCCCAGAGCAGGATCTTCGTGCCGTTGGCGGTCGCCGCGGCGTTGGCGTCCAGGCACAGGCCCGACTGGACCCCGGTGATGGTGCCGTTGGTGTTGACGTTCCACTGCTGGTTGTTCTGGCCGTTGCAGTCCCAGATGATGACCTGCGTGCCGTTGGCGGTGCCCCGCCCGGAGGCGTCGAGGCACTTGTTGCCGTAGACCGTCAGCTGGCCCGACGTGGTCAGTGTCCAGGCCTGGCCGGCGGAGTTGTTGCAGTCCCACAGCTGGGTCTGCAGGCCGTTGCTGGTGCTGGAGTTGGGCACCTCCAGGCAACGGCCGGACGGGCCGCCGACGATCCGGGTGGGCGTGCCGACCGTCGCCGCCTGCGCGACTTCGGCCTGCACGGCGACTACCGCGCCCGCCGACACCAGGGCCAGGGCCAGGGTGGCGGCCGCCGCCCACCGGGAGCGGCCTCTGCTCAGCTGAACCATCGGGTCACCTCACACAGCTCGGGTACGGATCGGGGCCGCATCAGGGCAGGGTCCACTTCTGGTTGTTGCCGCCGTTGCACGTCCACAGGGCCACGACGGTGCCGTCGGCGGAGTTGTTGCCGGACACGTCCAGGCACTTGCCCGACTGCGGGTTGCGCAGCGTCTGGTCCGACGACTGGTAGGTCCAGTTCTGCGCCGCGCCGCCGGTGCACGTCCACAGCTGGATCTTCGTGCCGTTGGCGGTCCCGCCCCCGCTGACGTCCAGGCACTTGCCCAGCGCCCGCAGCGTCGAACCCGACACCGTCCACGTCTGCGGGGCGCCGCCGTTGCACGTGTACAGCTGGATCTGCGTGCCGTCGGCGGTCGCCCCGCCGCGCACGTCCAGGCACTTGCCCGCCAGGCCCTTGACCGGACCTGTGCCCGTGGAGGGGGTGCCGGTGGCCAGGGTGAACGAGTCGACGTCGTACAGGAACCCGGTGCCCGACCCGGCGAAGGTCAGGTACAGGGTGGTGGTGCCGCTCGGCGGGCTGGTGATCGAGCCGGTGACGGTGGCGAAGGTTTCCCACCCGCCGGTGACCGGCACGGTCGCCGAGCCGAGCACGGTGCCGGTGGCCGAGCCGGCCCGGATCTGCAGCGTGCCGCCGCTGCCCGCCGAGGAGACGCGGGCGCTGAAGCCGGTCACGTTGCTGATCCGGTACGGCTGGAACGCGATCCAGTCCCCGTTGTTGATGTCACCGACGGTCTTGCCGCCCTCGGCGGCGCTCTTGTCGAAGGTGGCGACCCCGGACGAGGTCTTGAAGTGCTCGGCCTGGCGCTTGCGCGGCTGCAGGGTGTGCTGGGTGTGCGTGGTCAGGCCGCCCGCGTCGGTGTACTCGGCGTCGAAGACCCCGAAGATGTTCGCGGCGTCGTCGTGCTCGCCGTCGACGGGGACCGCGATCGACCCGCTGCAGCCGTTCTGCGAGGTGATCTGGTGGCCGTGGCTGTCGTGGCCGAGCACGTAGGTCATCTTGACCCTGGTGCAGTCGATGGTGCCGTCCTCGGGGTCGGACACCGTGATGCTGAACGGCACGCTCTCCCCGAAGCTGAACAGCTGCCCGTTGGCGGGGCTGTTGATGGTGACCGTCGGAGCGGTGTTGCCGACACCGATCTGCACGCTCGCCGAGCCGGTCGCGCCCTGCGGGTCACGGACCGTCAGCGTGGCGTTGTACGTGCCGTTGGCGCTGTAGGTCTTGCTCGGGTTGGCGGACGTGGAGGTCGTGCCGTCGCCGAACGCCCAGGAGTAGGTCAGCGTCCCGCCCTCGGGGTCCGACGATCCCGACGAGGAGAAGTTGACCGTCAGCGGGGCCGCGCCGGAGGTCCGATCGGCGCCGGCCACGGCGGTCGGGGCCCGGTTGCCGCTGCCCACGTAGTCGTAGCGGTACAGCGCCGAGTTGGCGTCGCCGTTGTAGTAGCCGGTGCCGTAGTCCAGCACGTACAGCGCGCCGTCGGGCCCGAAGGCCATGTCCATGACCTGCTTGCCGTTCCACGGGAACGTCTCGATGTTGCCGCGGCTGCCGTCGGAGTTGACGTGGATCGGCTTGACCCAGCCCCGGCCGAACTCGCCGGCGAAGAACTGCCCGTCGAAACCCTGCGGGAACTTGGTGCTCGACGACGATGAGGCGTCGTAGCGGTAGACGGGGCCGCCCATCGGCGACTCCGAGCCACTGCCGAACTCCGACGGACTTCCCGAGTCGCCAGCGTACCGGATCCAGGCCGTCTTGGCCGCCGGCAGGGTGGGCAGGCCGGTGTTGCGGAAGCTGTTGTTGGTCGGGCCGCCGCTGCAGTTGTACTTCGATCCGGCGCTGTTACTCGCGAAGTCCCACTCGGCGTAGGTCTCGCTGGAGCTGTTGGCGCCGGTGCAGTACGGCCAGCCGTAGAAACCCGGCCCGGTGACCCGGTTGAACTCGACCTGCCCGCTCGGGCCGCGGCTGGTGGTGCTGCCGGAGTCCGGGCCGTAGTCGCCGACGTAGACCACGCCGGTGGCCTTGTCGACGCTGATCCGGAACGGGTTGCGGAAACCCATCGCGTAGATCTCGGGCCGGGTCCGGCTGTCGGAGTCGACGAACATGTTGCCGTCGGGGATGGAGTACGACCCGTTCGCGTTCACCTTGATCCGCAGGATCTTGCCGCGCAGGTCGTTGGTGTTGGCCGCGGAGCGCTGGGCGTCGTAGGCGGGGTTGCGGTTGGTGCGCTCGTCGAGCGGGGCGAACCCGGCGGACTCGAACGGGTTGGTGTCGTCGCCGGTGGACAGGTACAGGTTGCCCGCCGCGTCGAAGTCGATGTCGCCGCCGGTGTGGCAGCAGATGCCCCGGTCCGCGGCGACGTCCAGGATGTCGACCTTGCTGGACTGGTTGACGGTGAAGTCGGAGTTCAGCGTGAACCGGGACAGCCGGTTGACGCCCTGCCACGCCGACCAGTTGCTGCCGGTGCTGGGCGCGTCGCCGCTCGGGGTCGACAGCGGCGGGGCGTAGTACAGGTAGATGAACCGGTTGCTGGCGAAGTTGGGGTCGACCCCGACGCCCTGCAGGCCCTCCTCGTCATGGCTGTAGACCGAGATGGTGCCGACCACGGCCGTGTTGCCGGACGCGTCGGTGCGGCGCAGCGTGCCGTTGCGGGCGGTGTGCAGGACCGAGCGGTCGGGCAGCACGGCGAGCGTCATCGGCTCGCCCATCTCGGACACTCCCTTGGCGAGGGTGACCTGCTGGTAGTCGGTACTGACAATGGTGTGCGCCTGCGCCGGCGCGGGGCCGCCTAGCTCCGCGGGGGCGGTGGCGAGGATGGCGGTGGCGCCGGACGTGGCCAGCAGCAGCGTCAGCGCTGCGGGAAACCATCGTCTGGCGCGGTGCGGGGGGAGGCCGTCCCTGGTGGACATGTGGACCCTTCCTGACGAGTGAAGGCCAGGGCGGGCACGAGCCGCCGTGGCGGAGATGCTCCTGCCGGCCCGCCGCGCCCGACAGGTGGCGACCCATGACGGCGGAATGGAGCCGTCACGGATCGCCGGTCGATGGGTCCCGCGCCGCCGGTACACCCTCGACGAAACAAGTTGCCGAACCTGCTGATCTCGCTGTCACATGCTGGTGACGGCCAGGTCATATGACGTGTTATCAGGAAGTCGGCTCGGTCGATGTTATCGGTCACATCATGCTTGTCAACCCACCTGCATGCATCGATCTTCTCCAGTTGATCGGATCTGCTGTGGAGGGTCCACCTGACCTGCGCACACGCGAAACCTCTTCGTCACATCTTGACTCAAGCCCTGTTATCGTTCACATTCGACTGACCGCGGGATGGTCGGCACCTTCATCCGCAACGGCTGGCAGGGCACCGATCGCGCACCTCAGGCGACCGGGCCAGGTGTGCGGCGTGCTCAGACGTCATACAGCGCACTTCACGTTCCGCAGACAAGTCGACCTCCGGCGTAGTCCTCCCCCGCCGCGGCCTCGCGCACGCGGCGGCCGGGCGTCGCTGAGCACGTTTCCGGACAGGACGTCGCCCGGGGTCGGCGACTTCCGAAGGAGACCTCGTGACACACCCACGGACCCGGCACGGCCTGCGACGGCTCGCCGCCGCCGGCGTCGGCGTGCTGCTCGCGCTCACGCTCGCGCCGGCCGGCGCCGACGCGGACAACCCGATCGTCCAGACGATCTACACCGCCGATCCCGCCCCGCTGGTCCACAACGGCCGGGTGTACCTGTACACCGGCCACGACGAGGACGGGTCCACCTACTTCACGATGAAGGAGTGGCGGGTCTACTCGTCGGCGGACATGGTGAACTGGACCGACCACGGCGTGCCGATGAACCTGTCCACCTTCAGCTGGGCCAGCGCCGACGCCTGGGCCGGGCACGTCGCCTACCGCAACGGCAAGTTCTACTGGTACGTCCCGGTGAAGAACCGGGCGACCGGCGGCATGGCCATCGGCGTGGGCGTGTCCAGCAGCCCCACCGGCCCCTTCACCGACGCCCTCGGCCGGCCACTGGTGGAGAACGGCGAGATCGACCCCAACGTGCTCATCGACGACGACGGCCAGGCCTACCTGTACTGGGGCAACCCGCGCCTGTGGTACGTCCGGCTGAACACCGACATGATCTCGTACTCGGGCAGCCCGACCCAGATCCCGCTGACCACCAGCGGCTACGGCACCCGCACCGGCAACGCCAACCGCCCGACGCTGTACGAGGAAGGCCCCTGGGTCTACAAGCGCAACGGCCTGTACTACAACGTGTTCGCGGCCGAATGCTGCTCGGAGTTCATCGGCTACTCCACCGCGACGGGCCCGACCGGGCCGTGGACCTACCGCGGGACCGTCATGCCGCGCCAGGGCTCCAGCTTCACCAACCACGCCGGCGTCATCGACTTCAGCGGCGGCTCGTACTTCTTCTACCACAACGGCGCGCTGCCCGGCGGTGGCGGCTACGCCCGGTCGGTCGCGGTCGAGAAGTTCACCTACAACAGCAACGGCACCATCCCGACGATCAACATGACGAGCTCCGGCGCACCGCAGATCGGCACCCTCAACCCGTACGTGCGCCAGGAGGCCGAGACCATCGCCTGGGAGAGCGGCGTCGAGACCGAGCCCGCCAGCGAGGGCACCCTCGACGTCGGCTGGATCGACAACGGCGACTACATCAAGGTCAAGGGCGTCGCCTTCGGCTCCGGCGCGACCTCCTTCACCGCCCGGGTCGCCTCCGCCGGGGCGGGTGGCAACATCGAGCTGCGGCTGGACAGCACCAGCGGCCCTGTCGTGGGAACGTGCGGGGTGTCCGGCACGGGCGGTTACCAGACCTGGGCGTCGGTCACCTGCGCGGTGTCCGGGGCGACCGGCACCCGTGACCTGTACCTGCGGTTCACCGGCAGCGGCGGTGGCCTGTTCAACGTGAACTGGTGGCAGTTCGGCGGCGGCTCCTCCAGCGGCAACCAGCTGACCAACGGCGACACGGAGTCGGGCACGACCGGGTGGGCGGTGTTCGGCAGCGGCACCCTGGCCTCGAACACGTCGGTGGTGCACGGCGGTAGCCGGTCGCTGCTGCTCACCGGCCGCACCGCGTCGTGGAACGGCATCCGCCAGGACGTCACCGGTAAGCTCGTCAACGGCAAGAGCTACACCACCAGCGTCTGGGTACGCACCCAGAGCGGCACCCCGTCGGCGAAGGTCACCCTCGCCGTGACCGCCAACGGCTCGACGAGTTACGTGCAGCTCACCCCGGCCGCGACGGTCAACTCCAGCGGCTGGACCCAGCTGACCGGCACCGCCACCGTCTCCTGGACCGGAACCCTGACGGGCGCGAGCCTCTACGTCGAGACGGCCGCGGGCACCGACGGCTACTACCTCGACGACGCGTCCTTCCAGTGACCGTCCTGCCCTGACGGTCACCGAACCGGCCGGTGGCGGTCCACCGGCCGGTTCGGACGAGACGGCGCGCCGCGGGCACCGGAAAGACGCCCGCGGCTCGCGCTGTCGCGCATCCCCACTCCACACGCCCCGGCTCCCATCGACCTCAATATTGCTATGACGTCATACATGTGATGTGATGCACGCCATCGGTTACGCCAGCGTTTCCCGCTGATGACGGCTCACCGCTGCCTGCCGTGCCCCCGCCGGCGGCTCAACTCGTGGAAGGACGCCACTGTGGCTTCTGCACTCCGCCACGCCCGACGACAGACGAAACACCGATCCCGACTGACATCTCTCTGCGCCGCTCTCATCGTCGCCGCGTCGATGCTGGCCGCCACTCCGGCGACGGCCGCGGTCATGACGACCCTCTACGTGTCCCCCACCGGATCCGGCACGGCGTGCTCCACGGCGCAACCGTGCTCGCTGACCCAGGCCCAGTCGTCGGTGCGCGGCCTCGCGCCGACGATGAGCGGCGACATCGTGGTCCAGCTCGCCGGCGGCACCTATGCCCTTTCCGCACCGCTGACGTTCACGTCCGCTGACTCCGGCGCCAACGGTTACACCGTGTTCTGGCAGGCCGCGTCGGGCGCCCAGCCGGTCATCTCCGGCGGACAGCGGGTCACGGGCTGGACGCAGGTGGACGCCGCGCAGAACATCTGGCGCGCCGCCGCGAGCGCCGGTTTCGACACCCGCCAGCTCTACGTCAACGGCCGCATCGCGACTCGGGCCCGCACACAGGTCAACCGCGGCGACTTCACCATGACGACCAGTGGCATGACGTTCACCAGCAGCGCGCTGTCGTATCTGAACAACGTCGCCGCCGAGGACCGCGTCGAGCTGGAGTCGGTGAACTCGTTCACCGACCGGTACGTGCCGGTGCAGTCGATCAGCGGCAACACGATCACCATGGAACAGCCTGCCTGGAGCAACAACACCTTCGGCTACGACACGCTGAGCAGCCCGTTCCGGGCCGGGCCGATGTACCTGGTCAACGCGCGGGAGTTCCTCGACGCCGCCGGCGAGTGGTATCTGGACACCTCCGCCGGTCAGCTCTACTACAAGCCGCTGAGCGGCGAGAACATGGCCACCGCCGACGTGCAGCTGCCGCGGCTGGAGTCGCTGCTGCGGGTGGGCGGCACCTACGCGGCGCCGGCCCACCACCTGTCCTTCTCCGGCCTGCAGTTCTCGTACACCAGCTGGCTGCAGCCCAACAGCAGCCAGGGCTACGCCGACCAGCAGACCGGCGCGTACATCTACGGCACCTGGTCCCGGCCGTCGAACTGGCTGAGTTCGTGCCAGTCGGGCTGCCCGCAGTTCGAGGCGACCCGGCCCAACTGGCGTCAGATGCCCGCGGCGGTGCAGGTGTCGGCCGCGAACGCGATCAGGTTCACCGGCAACCGGTTCACCAGCCTCGGCCAGGTCGGGCTCGGCATCGGCAACGACGCCAACGCCCACGCCACCGGCGTCGGCCTCGGCGCGGCCGACATCGACGTGATCGGCAACACCTTCGAGCAGATCGCGGCCGGCGCCGTCATCGCCGGCGGCGTGCAGGCCGACGCGCACCACCCCAGCGACTCCCGGATGGTCAACCGCGACATCGTCTACAGCAACAACTCCGTCCACGACGTGGCCATCGACTACCGCAGCCACGTCGGGCTGCTCATCACCTACGCCGCCGACTCGGCCATGACCAACAACGAGGTCTACAACCTGCCCTACACCGGCATCTCGATCGGCTACGGCTGGGGCGCCAACGACGCCGGCGGCTCCCAGGACTACATCGACCGCGGGCTCTACAACTACCAGCCCCGGTACACGACCGCGACGATCGCGGCGAACTACCGCGTGCAGGCCAACCACGTCCACGACGTCATGCGCCAGATGACCGACGGCGCGGCGTTCTACGCGCTGTCCGCGCTGCCGGGCTCGACGATCAGCCAGAACTGGTTCCGCAACACCAACGGCTGGCTCGGGCTTTACTTCGACGAGGGGGCGCGTTATCTGACGGCGTCGAACAACGTGTTCGACAACATCGGCCAGTGGGCGTACGGGCAGCACTGGGCCAACAACAACACCGGCAACCTGACCCTGACCAACAACTGGACCACCAGCACCAACACCAACATCACCAGCGGGTCGCGGGGCAACACCAACACCGGCACCGTGGTCGTCAGCGGCGGGAACTGGCCGACGGCGGCACGCGCGGTCATGGCGTCGGCGGGCGTGCAGACCGGAGCCCAGCAGGGCGTCACCATCGTCGGCGGACAGTCGGGACGCTGCGTCGACGTGCCGAACGCCAGCTCTGCCAACGGCACCCAGGTGCAGTTGTGGGACTGCGCGGGCGGCACGGGCCAGCGGTGGACCTATACCGCGAGCAAGCAGCTGACGGTATACGGCAACAAGTGCCTGGACGCCACCGGCCAGGGCACCACCAACGGCACCCGCCTGGTCATCTGGGACTGCAACGGGCAGGCCAACCAGCAGTGGAACGTCAACTCCAACGGCACGATCACCGGCGTGCAGTCGAACCTGTGCGTGGACGCGAGCGGCAACGCCACCGCCAACGGGACGCTGCTGCACCTGTGGGGCTGCCACGGCGGCACGAACCAGCAGTGGACCCTGCGCAGCTGATCGGCGAGCGCACTGCATGACACGTTCGGCGGGTCCAGACGTGGACGTCTGGACCCCGCCGAACGTGTTCCGGTGCGAGCGGATCAGCCCGCCGCCTGCCACAGACCGGCCGGCACCGGCGTCCGCATTCCTGCCACGGCGGCATCGACGTGCTCGGCCGATCTCATGCCGGAGACGACCGCCGCCACAGCGGGGTGGCGCAGGGGGAACTGCAGCGCGGCGACGGGCAGCGCGGTCTCGTGCTCCCGGCACGTCTCGGCGAGCCGGCGAGCCTGCCAGAGCACCCGGTCCGATGCCGGCGCGTAGTTGAAGTTGCCGCCCTCGACGGGCCATGGCCTGGCAAGGATGCCCGAGTTGAAGGGCGCGGCCGCGACCACGGCCACTCCCCTGCGCTCGCACTCGTCGAGCAGGTGCTCGCCCGACCGGTCGAGCAGGGTGTACCGGCCCGCCAGCATGACGACGTCGAGGTCGGTCTCCAGGACCATGCGCAGCGGCGCCTGCCACTGGTTCATGCCGACGCCGACAGCGCGGATCACACCCTGCTCGCGTAGCGCGATCAGGGCTGGAATCGCCTGGCTGACCGCCTCGTCGACGGCGTCGTCGGGGTCGTGGACGTAGACGATGTCGATACGGTCGACGCCCAGCCTGGTCAGGCTCTCCTCGATGCTGCGGGCGACGCCGGCGGCGGTGAAGTCCCATACGCGCACCAGGTCATCGGGGACGTCGAAGCCGCCGGCCGCCAGATCCGAGCCGGTCGGCGCGGGATGCGGGCGCAGCAGCCGCCCGACCTTGGTGGACAGGACGTAGGCGTCGCGCGGGTGGGCACGCAGTGCCGCGCCCAGCCGCCGCTCGGACAGGCCGAGCCCGTAGTGGGGCGCGGTGTCGAAGTGCCGGATCCCCGCCTCCCACGCGACGTCCACGGCCCGCGCGGCGGCGAGGTCGGATCCGGCGTAGCCGAGGTTGCCGATCCCGGCCGCGCCGAACCCGAGCGTGGACACGTTCAGGCCGGTGCGGCCGAGCGGCCGGGTGGGCATCACGGCGGCGGGCGGGTTCACGGCGACTCCTCTTGGTTCCGGTCGAGGTCGGCTGGTCAGGGCAGTTGCCACACGAGGGGCAGCGGTCCGCGCTGGGACACCGTCATGTCCAGCATCGGGTGGATGACCTGGTGCCAGCGTTCGGTCAGCTCCAGTTTCGCCATCGCGGTCTCCATGCCGTCCCAGTCGTCGCACACCACGGTGTGGAACAGGTCGAGCCCGTCGCGCCAGATGTGCCACGAGTGGACCCCGCTGTCGCGCAGCGCCTGCTCGTGCTCGGGTGAGAGTTTGGCGTGGATGCGTTCATACTCGGCCTCCAGGCCGGGCCTGAGCCGCGTGTGCAGTGCGATCACCTGCATGAATGCTCCTTGCCGAGCGTCGTCGTTTCGGTCACCGGCCCAGCCAGCCGCCGTCGACGGGAACCAGCGCGCCGTGCACGTAGTCGGAGGCGGCCGAGGCGAGGAACACCGCCACCCCGGCGAGGTCGGCCGGGGTGCCCCACCGCCCGGCGGGGATGCGGTCGACGATGGCCGCGTTGCGTACGGGGTCGTCGCGCAGCGCCTGGTTGTTGTCGGTGGCGATGTAGCCCGGCACGATGGCGTTGACGTTGACGCCGTGCGCGGCCCACTCGTTGGCCAGCGCCTTGGTCAGCCCGGCCACGCCCGACTTGGCCGCGGTGTAGCCGGGCACGGTGATCCCGCCCTGGAAGCTGAGCAGCGACGCCGTAAAGATGATCTTCCCGGCACGCCGGTCCAGCATCGCCCGCCCGACCTCCCGGGCCAGGACGAACTGCGCGGTGAGGTCGACGGCGAGCACGTGGTCCCAGTCGTCGTCGCTGTGCCGCGCGGCCGGTGCGCGGGCGATCGTGCCGGCGTTGTTGACCAGGATGTCGACCGGCCGCTCCCGGCCGGCGAGGTCGGCGGCCAGCTCGGCGACCGCCTCGCGCCGGGCGAAGTCGACCGCGCGCACCTCGCAGCCACGGCCGTGGGCCGTCACCCGGCGGGCGACCTCGCTGCCGTCCGGTTCGAGCTGGGCGCTGACGGCGATGATGTCGGCGCCGGCGCCCGCGAGCGCGTCCGCGACGGCCAGGCCGATGCCGCGGCGGGCCCCGGTGACGACGGCGAGTTTGCCGGTGAGGTCGAACATGGCGGCGCTCACCGGGCGGACCCGCAGTCGAGCAGCACCTTCATGACACCGGCCCCGCCTTCCAGGGCGGCGAACGCGTCGCCGACGCGTGCCAGCGGCTCCACGTGGGTGATCAGCTGCGCGGCCGGGATGTGGCCGTCGGCCACCAGCTCGACGGCGGTCGCCATGTCGGGCCGGCTGTAGAGCCGGGCGCCCAGCATGGTCAGTTCGCGCCAGAAGAAGCGGTGCAGGTCGACCTCGCGTGGTGCGGCGTGGATCGCCACCATCACCAGCCGGCCGCGGGGGGCCAGGGCCTGCACGGCGGTGGCGACTCCGGCGGCCGCGCCGGAGACCTCGAAGCAGACCGCGGCTCCCTCGCCGCCGGTCCAGTCGCCGATCAGCGCGGTCGTGTCGGCGGTGGTGGGGTCCGCGGTCGTGAAGCCGAGCCGGTCGGCGACGGCCCGCCGCTGCGGGCTGGGCTCCAGGACCAGCACGTCGGCTCCGGTACGCCGGGCGACCACGGCGATGAGCAGACCCACCGGCCCGCCGCCGACCACGACGGCGCACTCGCCGGCGGTCAGGCCGCTGCGGCGTACGTCGTGCACCGCCACGGCGGTCGGTTCGGCGAGCGCGCCGTGGGCCAGGTCGAGGGTGTCGGGCAGGCGTACCAGTGCCCCGGCGGGCACGTTCCAGCGCTGCTGCATGGACCCGGCGCTGTCGATGCCGATGAAGGTGAGCCGCGGGCAGACGTGCCCGTGCCCGGCGGCGCACGTCACGCACGTGCCGCACGGCAGGACGGGCAGGACGGTGACCGGCTCGCCAGGCCTCCAGCCGTCCACGCCGGCACCGAGCCGGGCCACCGTTCCCGACATCTCGTGACCGAGCACCGCGGGCGTGGAGACCCGCCGGTCCATGTCGCCGTGCAGGATGTGCAGGTCCGTGCCGCAGATCCCGGTGAATGCGACGTCGATCTGCACCTGCCCTGGACCCGGTGCGGTCTCGGGCACGTCGACGACGCTCAAGCGCCGGTCACCTTCGTATACGGCTCGGTGCATGGCTTCCCTTTCGGCTGAGGCGCTTGCCCCCGTCTGTCCGGATCGGATCAAGCTCAGATATGACATCATATGTTTCGTCGAATGACAACGCCTCATCGCGCACCCGGCCGCCACCCGCTTCCACCGACCCCTGGAGCCGCACATGACCCACCCTCCCCACGAGACGATCATCGACGCGCACCTGCACGTATGGGACCCGTCCCGCGGCGTCTACCCCTGGCTCGGCCCCCACCTGGCCCCGATCGACCGCGCCATGGCACTGCCCGAGGTCACGCCCGCACTCGCCGACCACGGCGTCGGGGCCGCCGTGCTGGTGCAGTCCGCCGACGACGACTTCGACACCGAACTCATGCTGGAGACCGCCCGCGCCGACCGCCGGATCGTCGGCGTCGTCGGCTACGTGCCGCTGCATCAGCCGTCCGTCGCCGCCGACCGGCTGGCCCGCCTGCGCGACGATCCGCTGTTCGTCGGGGTGCGCAACCTGATCCACGAGCGCGACGACCCGGCCTGGATCCTGCGCCCCGACGTCGACGCCGGGCTCGGCATGCTGGAGGAAGCCGGGGTGCCGTTCGACTTCGTCGCCGCGGGCCCCGCGGCGCTGGGCACCGCCGCCGAGGTCGCCCGCCGCCACCCCGGACTGCACCTGGTCCTGGACCACCTCGGCGCACCTCCGCTGCGGACCGGACTGGACCACGCCGAGCAGTGGTCGCAACATCTGGAGTTCCTCGCCGGCTGTCCCCGGGTGTACGCCAAGCTCTCCGGGCTGTACCTGGGCGACGACCCGACCGGCGAGGCGCTGCGCCGGCTGGGCTCCCACCTGCGCACAGCGCTGCGGCTGTTCGGTTCCGAGCGGCTGATGTACGGCGGCGACTGGCCGATCTGCCTGCTCCACGAGTCCTACGGCCGAACCCTCGGCCTGGTCCGGCAGGTCCTGCCGGATCTGGACCCCGCGGCATGGCGTGACGTGCTCGCCGGAACCGCCACCCGGGTCTACGGCATCGATCCCGGCCGGGTCAAGGCGACCGGCTCCTGACCGCCGGAGGGCCCGGTACCGCCATCACGGCACCGGGCCCACTCGGCCGTGCGGACGGCAGGCCGCGATCAGGCCGGGCGAGCCAGCTCGCCGACGTCCAGGTGGTACGTGCTGACGGCGGTCGCCGCGAAGACGTCCGGGTGCAGGCCGCCGAACGGCCAGGAGATCGCCCGCAGTGCCTCCGCATAGGTCGCCGCCAGCCGGCACATCGGCCAGTCCGAGCCGAACATGAGCCGCCGCACGCCGAACACCTGCACCGCGTGCTCCACATAGGGCCGCAGGTCGTCCACCGACCACCGTTCCCAGTGCGCCAGCGTCACCAGGCCGCTGAGTTTGACCCGGACGTTGTCGCACGCGGCGACCGGCGCGATCTCCCACTGCCACTCGGTCAGGCCTTCGACGCCGCCGGCCACCCAGGGCGACCCGGCATGCTGGAGCACGATCCGGGCGTGCGGCATCGCCTGGGCCAGCCGCGCCACGGAAGGCAGCTGCTCGGCCCGCACCGCCAGCTCGATCGCCAGGCCGCACTCGGCCACTGTCGCCAGACCTGCCCGCACGGCCGGCCGGTCGAGAAAGTCCTCGGGCAATTCGTACACGCGCTCGTGCAGCGCGACGAGCCGGTGCCCGCCGGGTTCGGCCCGGTGCTTGCCGAGGATCTCACCGAGATCGGGGTCGGCCAGTGGGGCCCAGCCCACCACGCCCACCACCCACGGCGTCCAGGCCGCGACCTCCAGGCACCGGGTGGTCTCGGCCGAGGTGACGCCCGCGGCCTCGACCAGCACGCAGGCGTCGACCTCCGACTCGTTGAGCTGCGCCTTCAGCTCGCCGACGCCGTGGTCGCGCCGGATGGGGGCGTATTCGGCGGCGGCGAGCCGGCGGTTGTCCGCCGACCACAGCTGCACATGCGCGTCGACGATCACCTGTGCCGCCCGCGGTCACCCGTGGCGGGGCCGGCCGAATCCTGCTCCTGCACTGCGGTACTCCGTATCGTCGTGAAGAGCGGCGCTGGCCGGCCTTCAGTCCGGTCGGGTGGGACGCCGGCCCGCACGCGGCGGGGTGCGGGCCGGCGCCGTCTGGTGCTCGACGGGCTGAGACGGCACTATCCTTTGCGGACGGCGCGTATTTACCCGAGCGAAACACTCTGGCCGCAACCTCATCATACGTATGACGTCATAGCAAGACCTGATCGAAGAATTGTGGCTCGATCCGAATCAGAGGGTGCCGCTGTCGCGAGCGCCGGGGCCGGGAAGCACCTGCTCAGACGACGCGACCGACCTGCGGGCAGGTCGGTCGCGGGGCATGCGGGCAACGCCGGGAGCGCTCCGGCCGTGCCTTCGGTCAGCGGGCCGACTGGCGGCGTGGCGCCTGAGCCGAGGGCTCCGCATCGGTCTGCGGACGCCGGCGGCTCCACGAGCCGGTGATGTGCGCGCGCATCGCCGCGGCGGCGGCGGCCGGGTCCTTGGCCAGGATGGCGTCGTGGATCGCCTGGTGCTCGTCCAGGGTCTGGCGCACCACCGCTTCGTTGTACTCGCCGTGGTAGCGCATGCTGCCGCGAGCCTTGTCGTGGATGCTGTTGACGATCGCGCGGCCGAGCCGGTTGCGCGAGGCGGCCATGACCATGTCGTGGAAATGGGCGTCCGCGGCCGCGAACTCCGGCACGTTGTCCTTCTTCGAGCGCATGAGTTCGAGGGAGGCGCTGATGCGCAGCCTGTCCTCGGCGGTGTGGGCGGTCGCCGCGGCCGCGGCCATGTCCGCCTCCAGCGCCGTGCGCGTGGCCACGAGCTCGTCCAGGAAGGACAGGTTCGCGTCGTGGGCGATGATCGCGGTGAGCACCACGTCGTCGAGCAGGTTCCACTGCCGCGGGTCGGTGACCTGGGTGCCCCGGCCGTGCTCGATGCGGACCAGGCCCTTCTCCTGCACCACCTTGACGGATTCGCGGATCACGGTCCGGCTGACGCCGAACTGGTCGCACAGGTCCGCCTCCGGTGGCAGGGTCGAGCCCGGGGTGAGCACGCCGCGCACGATGTCGTTGACGATCTGCTGCACGACGTTGATGCCCAGCTTGGTGCCGCGGGCGCGGGGCGGGCCGGCGTCGCCGGCGGATGCATGAGGTATGCCGAACGGGTCGGCCAGAACCTGCCGCGTCAACGCGCCCTCCCGGAGCAGTGGTCGCCGGACCCAGACCCGACGACGTACGAGTGTACGGCACGCTGTTAAGACGTCACAGGTAAGATGTCATATGTCACTGTTCCGCTTCCGTACCACGAAGATTCTCGCACGAATGGTTATCTGCGCGCACCGGGCACGGTCGCATGGCGAGACCGCGTGAGGGTGAACCGCAGTGCTAGTGCGCACGCCGACGGCGCACTGGCACTGCGGCGGCCCGGGCGGGTGCGCTGCCCTCACGCCACCACACCCACCCGGACCAGGCCCGCGCCCCTGAGCGCGGGCCACCCCCCGTTCAGCCGGCGACGGCCAACAGCCGCCGGCCGGCCTGCTCGGGCCGCACACCCGGCCCGTCGAAGGACACCGTCGCGGGCTGGAGCACACAGGCGGCGATCGCCGCCTCGTCCATGCTGATCCCCAGACCGGGCGTGTCGCCGAGGACGAACGATCCGTCCTCGATCCGCAGGTCGATGTCGATTCCCACCGGTGGGTGCAGGGCCTGCAGCTCGCTGACGAGGTGGTTGGGCACCGACGTCGCCGCGTGCAGCAGGCCGACCGGGTTGGTGCCGATCGGGCTGACCGGCAGGTCGTACGCGTGGGCCAGGGCCGACACCCGCAGGAAGTGGGTCACGCCCCACACCGACGCCGTCTGCACGATGTCGAGCGCGCCCGCCGCCAGCAGGGGCCGGAACTGCTCCAGCCCGCTGAGGTTCTCGCCGCTGGCGACCGACGCCCGCAGACCCCGGCCCACCGCGGCGTGGCCCTCGGCGTCCCAGCGCCGCACGGGCTCCTCGACCCAGATCAGGTCGAGGGTGCGCTCCAGTTCGGCGACGTACCGCACCGCCTGCTTGCGGGTCCAGCACTCGTTCGCGTCGAGCATCAGGCCGGGCCGGGACCCGCCGCCCGCCTCGGCGAGCACGTCGTGGACCAGGGCCAGCCGGCGCCGGTCGCGCTCGACGTCCAGGCCGCCCTTGAGCTTGGCGGCCCGGATGCCGAGTTCGGCGTACGCCTTGTAGGTGGCGGCCAGGTCGTCGTCGTCGAGGCCGATGTCGAGGCCGGAGGCGTAGGCGGGCACCACGCGGTCGCGGCCGCCGAGCAGGCGCCACAGGGGCTGGCCCGCGACTTTGGCTTTGATGTCCCACAGGGCGGAGTCGAACGCCCCGATCGCCCCGAAGACGGCCCCGGCGTGCCCGGCCTTGAACGTCTGCCGCAGCATCCTGTCGTACAGCGCGGTCACCGCCCGCGGGTCCTCGCCGTCGATGGCGGCGAAGATCGCGTCCAGTTCCACGTGCGGGCCCATGCCGACGCCGGTGACACCCTCGTCGGTGGTCACCACGACGATCGGCACATCGGTGAGTCCGTCGGCGTATACGCCGTTGGCGTCGCCGACCGGCCGGCCCCAGTCCTGCACGGTGTTGAGGGCGCGATACCCAGTGATGCGCATGTCAGCCTTTCGTCGAACCAGCGGTGACAGCGTCGGCGATCCGGCGCTGGAAGAACAGGTAGACCGCCAGTACGGGCACGGCTGCGATCAGCACCCCCGAGGCGAACGTGGGGATGTCGGCCGAGTACTGACCGCGCAGCGACGTCACCCCGACCATCAGGGTGCGGTGCTCCGCGGACGGCATCATCAGCAGTGCGATGAGCACGTCGTTCCAGCAGAACAGCGCGTTGAGCACGCCGACCGACAGCAGCGCGGGCCGGCCCATCGGCAGCATGATCCTGCGGTACACGCCGTAGGTCGTGTTGCCGTCGATGCGCGCGGCGTCGACGATCTCGCTGGGGATGGCGCTGTAGTAGCTGGTCATCAGGTAGATCGTGAAGGGCAGGTACTGCGCCGTGTAGGCAAGGATCAGCCCCGGGTAGGTGTCGACGAGCCCGGTGTCGGCCATGGTCCGCACGAGCGGCACCATGATCACCTGGAAGGGCACGAACAGCGCCGCGAGACAGCCCAGGAACAGTGCCCGGGACCCGCGGAACCGCAGGTGGCTCAGCGCGAACCCGGCCATCGAGCCGAGCAGCAGCAGCAACGCCGACGCACCCGCGACCACGATCACCGAGTTGAGGAAGTAGCGCGCCGTGCCGGCACTGGTCCAGGCCGTGGCGATGTTGTCCCAGCGCAGGGTGTCGGCGAACGCGAAGCGGTCCAGGATGTAGTCGCGGCGGGTCTTCATCGCCGCGTTCGCGGTGAAGACCAGCGGGTAGATCGTCGCGAGCGCGAGCAGCGCCATGGGCAGGGCGATCAGCCACCGGCTGAAACGAGCGCCGCGCATCAGTCCTCCCTGCCGGTGCGGCGCAGGAAGCTGACCTGCGCGAGTCCTACGACGAGCATGACCAGGAACAGCACGGTGGAGGCCGCCGACGCGAACGCCGGGCGGTTCATCTGGCCCTGCTGGATCCAGATGTAGTACTCCGGCAGGTAGGTGGACCCGCCCGGGCCGCCGCTGGTCATCACGTAGATGAGACCGAACATCGAGGTCAGCATTCCGATCATGGTCGTCACGAACACGAACTGGATCGTCCGGGACAGGCCGGGAATGATCACGTGCCGGATCACCTGCGGCAGGCTGGCCCCGTCGGAGCGGGCGGCGTCGAGCAGGGCGGGGTCGAGTGTCGCGAAGCCGGACAGGAACACCACCAGCGACATGCCGAAGGTCGCCCACACGTGCACGCCGACGACGGTGAACATCGCGACGTCGGAGTCGCCGAGCCAGTCGACCGGGCCGAGGCCGGCCAGTTCGAGCAGGCTGTTGACCGGGCCGTCGAAGGACAGCAGCAGGTTGAAGATCGAGCCCACGATCACCGGTGACAGCACCGCGGGGAAGAAGTACACGCTGCGGTAGAACCGGTGGCCGGGCACCCGCAGGTAGATGAACGTCGCCAGCATCCCGGGGATCGCCACCGCGATGGGCAGCAGCAGCACCAGCCAGCCCACGTTGCGCAGCGCGCCCAGGAACAGTGGGTCGGCGAACAGTTCCGCGTAGTTGTCCAGCCCGACCGCCGCGCCGTTGCGCTCGCCGTCGCCGGTGAAGGAGAAGTTGACCCCCAGCAGCAGCGGCCACAGCCGGAACAGCACGATGACGGCGACGGCGGGGGCGATGAGCACGAACGGGGACAGCCGTTCCGAGGACAGCCTGCCGGTCCTGGGACGCCTGCGTGACGCGGTCGCCGGCCCGTCGGCCCGCCCCGCCCGAGCGGGGCGGGCCAACAGCGGCGTGAAATCACCGAGCGGCACTGTGGTCAGCTCCGGTCCGACTCGCCGAGCTGCTTGAGCGCGGCGTCGACGGTGACGGAACCGTCGAGGATCTGCTGCGACAGCCGGCCCATCAGTTCGATGGTCTTCGACGACAGCGCCACGTGCAGTGCGGGCTTGCCGGTCTTGAGGTCGGCGACCAGCGCGGTGACGGCCGGTTCGGCGGCCTTGACGGTGGTGTCGGAGACGACCGCGCCCGCGTTGGTGTAGAAGGCGGTCAGGGCGTCGGTCGAGGTCAGCGAGCGCACCAGGTCGGCGGCCAGGGCCGGGTCCTTGGTCCACTTGGCGACCGCGTAGCCGATGCCGCCGTCGAAGGGCAGGCTGGGCACGGCGCCCTCGGCGATGACCGGCGACTTCATCACTCCGACGTTCTCGGGGCCGAGGAACTCGTTGAAGTCCTTCCAGTGCCCGATGTCGGACATCAGGCCGATGATGTTGGTCGCCTTGCCCGCCTGGAAGATGCCGAAGGCGTCGGTGAACATCGTGGTCGAGTTGCCGCCCTTGTTGTTCAGGCCGCCGGCCTCGACGTCCTTCCACAGCTGGAAGAGCTGCTTGACGTGGGGGGAGTTCCAGTCGCGCTTGCCGGCGATCCAGTCGTCGTACTCCTGGGGCGAGAAGATTCCCGAACCGAGGGCCGACAGGAAGAACTGGATGCCCGCGCCCTCCTTGTTGCCCAGCGAGAAGCAGGTGGCCTTCGTCGCCCTGGTGATGGCGGCGCAGTCGGCGGTGAACCCGTTCCAGGTGGTCGCGGGCTTCTGCGGGTCGAGCCCGGCCTTCTTGTACAGGTCCTTGTTGAAGTAGATCGGGTGGCCCTGCAGGGTCACCGGCGCGGCGAACACCTTGCCGTCCTTGGTGAACGCGTCCCAGCCGGCCAGGCGCTCCTTGTCCGGGCCGAGGTACTGGTCCAACGGGATCAGTGCGTCGACCCGGTCGCGGATCTGGCCGCCGCCGTTGAACAGCATGACGTCGGGGCCCTTGCCCGCCTGGATCGCCGCGCCGAGGAGCGTGTAGTACTGGTCGAACGGCTGGGCGACGAACTCGACGGTCACGCCGGGGTGCTTCTTGGCGAAGTCGGCCTTCGCCTTCTCCACGTATGCGGTTGCGGTCTTGTCACCGGACTTCCAGTCCCACACCACGAGCTTGCCGCTCGCCGCGTCGGACGGGGATTCACTGCCCGTGGCGCTTCCACAGCCCGCCAAGGCCAGCATCGCCGCGACGGCGGCCGGCCAGAGTACTCGCTGCTTCATTGATTCTCATCTCGAGAATGGCCGGATCGGGCCGGCCGTCAGCTGGAATGCAGCAAAGCTAAGTCATATGATGTGTGATGTCAACGGAAACCTGGTGGAAACCGAAGGTCGCCACCGTCGGCTCCCGACACTCGACCGCGACCAGAGACACCCGCTCCGGGCCACGGATTGTTACCGATCACATGACTCCGGCCGGTGCCGTGCACTCTCATCCACAACGCGCAGACCACGCCGTGATGAGCCCGCTCGATCAACCGAAACATTTCGGCAACGTCTTGACGCGTTCCGATGTTATCGGTCACAGTCTATGGCGACGCCTCCCGACCCACAGGCGTTGCGCACGTCAGCGCCCGCCCGCTCCATCCCTTCCGGACAGAGCACTGCGCACACTGCGCCTCACCGCGTCCCGCGCCGTGAGGGGTTCGCGCTGCCTAAGTTCAGGTCGATCCGACGGTTCCGCCGACCGCGCCCGCGACCGGCGGACCGCGCATCGTCCGCTCCCCACCCGCCCGTCCCGACCAGAGGAGCACGATGAACCGTCCCCTCCGCAGGCGAAGCCTGGCCACCGCGCTGGCGGCAGCACTGCTGCTGACCGCCGCCGCGCTCGGCCTGCAGGCCCCCGCCGCGCACGCGCTCGACAACGGTGTCGCCCGCACGCCCCCGATGGGCTGGAACTCCTGGAACACGTTCGGCTGCAACATCAACGAGACCCTGATCCGCCAGCACGCCGACGCGATGGTCAGCAGCGGCATGCGCGACCTGGGCTACCAGTACGTCGTGGTCGACGACTGCTGGTTCAACCCCAACCGCGACTCGTCGGGCAACCTGCAAGGCGACCCGACCAGGTTCCCCAGCGGCATGAAGGCGCTCGGCGACTACCTGCACAGCCGCGGTCTCAAGTTCGGCATCTACCAGGTGCCCCTGGACAAGACCTGCGCCCAGTACTTCGGCTCGTACCCGGGCGCCACCGGCAGCCAGGGCCACGAGGCGCAGGACGCGCGGCAGTTCGCCGCCTGGGGCGTGGACTTCCTCAAGTACGACTGGTGCTCGCCCACCGGCAGCATCGACCAGCAGGTCGCCACGTTCGCCAAGATGCGCGACGCGCTCGCCGCCACCGGCCGCCCCATCGTCTACAGCATCAACCCCAACAGCATCCACGCCAAGACGGGACCGCTGCGCAACTGGGGCGACGTGGCCAACATGTGGCGGACCACCGAGGACATCACCAACGCCTGGGACACCGGGCAGACCAACGGCTACCCGATGGGCATCCAGAACATCGTCAACGTCACCGTCCCGCTGGCCTCCTACGCCCGGCCGGGTGGGTTCAACGACCCCGACATGATGGAGGTCGGCCGGGGCGGCATGACCGACACCGAGATGCGCAGCCACTTCGCGCTCTGGGCGGTCATGGCCTCGCCGCTGATCGCCGGCAACGACCTGCGCTCGATGTCCAGCGCGACGCAGGCCATCCTCAAGAACGCGAACCTGATCGCCATCAACCAGGACTCCCTGGGCCTGCAGGCGACTCAGGTCTCCCACGACGGCACCCGCCGCGTGCTCGCCAAGCGGCTGGCCAACGGCGACGTCGCGGTCGCCCTGTTCAACCAGGGGTCCTCGACCACGACGGTCTCCACCACGGCCGCGGCCGTCGGCAAGTCCGGCACGTCGTTCACCCTGCTGGACGCGTGGACCAGCGCGACCAGCTCCACCAGCGGCACCATCTCCGCCAGCGTCCCGGCGCACGGCACGGTGGTCTACCGCGTCAGCGGCGGCGGCACCACTCCCCCGCCGTCGACGACCACCTTCGTGAGCGCGGCCTCCGGGCGCTGCCTGGACGTCCCGCAGAGCAACACCGCCAACGGCACGCAGCCGGTGATCTGGGACTGCAACGGCCAGAGCAACCAGCAGTGGGCCGTCAACGGGGCCGCGCTGCAGGCCCTGGGCAAGTGCCTCGACGCGCCGCTCAACGCCACGGCAGGGGCCAAGGTGCAGCTGTGGGACTGCAACGGCGGCACCAACCAGCAGTGGAACCTCAACTCCGACGGCACGGTCAGCAGCCGGCAGTCGGGCCTGTGCGTCGACGTCAACGGCGCCGCCACCGCCAACGGCACCCTGGTGATCCTGTGGACCTGCACCGGCGCCGCCAACCAGCGCTGGACCCGCCGCTAGACCGCGGGCAAGGGTCGACATGACCGGAGCCCGCCGGGCGGATGTCCCCATCCGCCCGGCGGGCTCCGGTGTGCAACGGGCGCGGACCGCGGCGGCCTGGCTCCGGCACCGCGGTCCGCTGGCGGTTTGGGCCCCGCCGTGCGTCCATCATACGTCATATGTCAATACATCGATGCTGACTCCGGTTGGCGCGCCCGCAGGGAAACCGCATCCTGCCAGGCACGATCGCTAACCTACCCGCGATCTCAGTGCAGAGGCCGCGGGAACATCCGTCATTCATGAGGCTTTCGGCTGCTGTTTGTCATACGTCATACGCTGCGGTGAGGCGGCCGGGGGTGGCTGCTTGCACCCCCGGCCGCCTGCGGTCAGGACTTCACTAGGAGACGAGGCTGAACCGCTGGTTGGCCTGGCCGTTGCAGTCGTAGAGCTGGATCCGGGCGCCGTTGGCGGTGCTCCAGACGTCCAGGCACCGACCCGACTGGACACCGGTGATGGTGCCGTTGGAGTTGAGGTTCCACTGCTGGTTGGCCTGGCCGTTGCAGCTGTAGATCTGGATCTCCGCACCGTTGCCGGAGCCGGCCGCGTCCAGGCACTTGCTGCCGTACACGGTCAGCTGCTTGCCGGAGGTGTAGGTCCACTGCTGGTTGGACTGGGTGTGGCAGTCGTAGAGCTGGACCCGCGTGCCGTTGGTCTGCGACGCGTTGGGCACGTCGACGCACCGGCCCGACTGCGCGCCCACGATCCGGCCGACACCGCCGCCCGTCGGAGGCGTCGGGGAGGCGCTTGGGGCGGGCGAGGACGGCGGCGGCGAGGCGGGCGTCGACTGCGACGGCTGCGGCGTGGCGGCGTTGAGGGCGTTGAGCACCGAGGTGTACGCCGACTTCGCACCGCCACTGCTGTTGAACAGCAGCGGGCTCTCGCTGGAGCGCCACGAGTCGCTGTCGCGCACGCCCCACACGGTGATGCCGATGCAGCGCGGCACGTTCA